>WRGV01000338.1 GCA_009787035.1 Propionibacteriaceae bacterium
GCCGAGACGGCCGGCCGTGTCGATCACGACCACGTCGTACAGGTCGTGACGGGCGACGTCCAGCGAATCGCGCGACACCTCGACCGGATCGCCGACGCCGTTGCCGGGCTGCGGCGCGTACACCTGCACGCCCGCGCGCTGGCCCACGACCTGCAGCTGCGTGACGGCGTTGGGACGCTGCAGGTCGGCGGCCACCAGCAGCGGCGTGTGGCCCTGCTCGCGCAGCCACTTGCCCAGCTTGCCGGCCAGCGTCGTCTTGCCGGAGCCCTGCAGACCCGCGAGCATGATGACCGTGGGCGGCTGCTTGGCCCAGGCGAGCGGGCGCTCCTGCCCACCGAGCGTCCTGACGAGCTCTTCGTTGACGATCTTGACGATCTGCTGGGACGCGTTGAGCGGCCCGGCCAGCTCCATGCCGTGCGCCCGCGACTTGAGGTTGGCGATGAACCGCTTGACGACATCGAGGTTGACGTCGGCCTCCAGCAGGGCGATGCGGATCTCGCGCGCCGCCTCGTCGATGTCGGCATCGGTGATGCGGCCCTTCGACCGCAGATTGCGCAGCGATTGGGCAAGCCGGTCGGCCAAGGTGTCAAACACGGGCAAAGCTCCTCAGGGTGAGCGTACGAGTACGAAATGACAGTCTATCGGCTCCCCCGCGCCCGGGCGCGGCGCTGGCAGCGGGCTGTGTCCGGGCGATGACCGGCTCGCCGAACCGAAGCATCGGCGCTCAAGCATCTACCCAAGCATCTAGACTGGTGCCGCGAACGTGCCGACCAAGGAGACACTAGCAATGAGCACGACCGACCCCGCCTCGACCGTGGATGACGATCCAACCGCCGACCTGACCGATGAGTTGATCCCGCTGCAGGATCTGCTCGCGACCACCGAGTTCACCGTGGCCACCGAGTATGTTGCCCCGCAGCAGGAGCGCAAGCGCCGCATCCCCGTCGGCATATTCTTCGCAGCCGGAGCCATCGTGGTGACCCTCGCCATGGGCATGGCCGCGGTGACCGGAGCCAACGCAGACCTCGGACCGTCCCCCGCGCAGGACAGCGCCAGCGGACAGGCCTCGATCGACAGCGCTCACGACGCCCTGCTCGCCGCGCTGACCACGGCCTCGGCGACGTCCTCCGCCGCCACCACGGGCACGACGCTTCCGGACGGCACGCCGTGTTCGCCCGCGCTCGCCGCGCTGGATTCGTCGCTGACCAGCCTGGACTCGGCCATCGCCCAGGCCAAGACAGACGTCAACGCCGCCGATCCGACCGCGTTCACGCTCGGCACCGACCAGCAGGTGCTCCAGCAGGCCATCGAACGGGTCGCCACCGCCTGCAAGAGTTCCGCCGCCCGCGATCTGGCGGCCCGCTGGACGTCCGACGTCGCCGGCTCGCAGCAGCAACTCAGCCAGGCGCAGGCACTGCTGGCCAGCTCGCAGGGCAAGGTCGCCGACGATTCGACGCGGACGGCATTGACGGCCGCCATCCAGGCCGTGCAGGCCGCCCAGGGCTTCAGTACGGACGGCAAGGATGCCGCGCAGACCACGGCTGCCACTGTCGCGCTCACCAAGGCCCTGGCGGGGCTGACCACAGCGGTGCAGGGCGTCCAGGCGTCCCAGACCGCCTGGCAGACCCAGCAGTCGGCCGCCGCCGCTGCGGCCCAGGCGGCGAAGGCCACGAAGAACTCGTCGCCCGCCAAGGCTCCCACGTTCAGCGCGCCGAAGAGCGCCGCGCCCATCACCCCGAAGCTCGTCAAACCCCCGGCCGCACCTGTCCACACCGCACCGGCGGCGCCCAAGGTTCAGAAGGCCTGCTACGCGGTGGACGGGACGCCCGGCCTGTACGGACGCATCTTCTCGATTGTGCTCACCATCAGCGACCCCGACGAGCAGGGGTGGACGGCGACGGTCTCCATCCCGGATTCCACCGCCGTCACCCGGTCGGGAACGGGCGACACCACGAAGGTCTTCGTCATCCGCACGAACAGCAACACCACCCCGCCCTACTCCGTCACGGGCCTGCCAGCCTGCTGACCCATCCTGCGGCGCACGGCCAGGCAGCCGGTGCCGCAGGCCAACGCGGCCACCGCACCGGCCGCACCGGAGCCGCGCGCGGTGACCGTGCCGCCCGTATTCGCACTCACACCGACCGGCGCTGTCGCACGCTGCGGCGCCGGCGCCGCAGCAGGTGCGGGTGTGTGTACCGGTGCGGGTGTGCGTGCGGGTGCCGGCGCGGCGATCTGCACGTACTGTCCCGGCGCCCCGAACGGATGCTCCACGGTTGCGACCGTGGCCTCGCCGTCGGTGACCGTGAGCCGGCCGGCGTAGCCGACGCATCCGGGCTGATCCATCGCTGCCGGCAACACGCCGGTGAGCACCCCCGCGGTGTCGGTGACAACCGTCGTCGACTGCGCCACGACCGTGGTTTGCGCCCACTGGCAGGTGCCGTCTGCGCCGACAGGGGCGTACCCGACCTGTGCGTACCAGCTCGCCGACAGGCGCGTGCCCTCGGGCAGGTCCAGGCCCGTGATGGTCACGTCGTCAAACGCCGCCTGCCCCAGCGCGGCCCCGTCCGGCGTCCGCATCTGGGTGCTCACGGCCGGCCCCTCGACGCTGACCAGCTCGGTGGCGCGGCCCGACGCCTGCTGATCGACGGCTGCGGACCGATCGGTGCCCTCGACATGCTCGTAGAAGAACGCCACGCCCGGCTTGGTTGCGACGACGGGTGTGGACGCGGCGCTGAACCGTCCCGATTCCGGGCACGTCAGCGAGAACGTCCCCCGCCCCGCCGGGGTGAGGGTCGCCACGTCGGCCGCCAGCGCCTCAGCCGACGATGCGAATCCGTCGTACAGGCTCACCGTGCCCGCCACGGTGTCCCCGGGCAGGCAGGTGCCGCTCACCTGGTCGCGGTTCGGCTGGCCCACCACCACCGTCGCGTTCTGCGGCGTTGTCGCGACCGACGGCACGAACGGCCCGCCGGCC
>WRGV01000339.1 GCA_009787035.1 Propionibacteriaceae bacterium
CCAGATCGGCAACGAAGAGGGACGATGGAACCATTGCGCACTGCGAGCGCGGACGATCTGCGCAAGAGCCTCAACGTCTGGACACCCGTCGAGTGGCCAGCGTCACCGGCCATCGTCCCGGCACTGATCCAACGACTCGGGTGGAGACAGACCACGTGGCGGTTGGCACAACCTTGGCTCCTTCAACCAGGCATTCAGCGACCTGGGCGTCGACCCGGCGGACGCCATCCTCAGCGGAACCGAGGTCTGCCCAGGCGTGTATGTGGTCGAATACCGGACACCTAGCCTTGCCGCCAGCGGAAAACCGGAAAAGCCACTGCGCTGGATAGAGCAGCCGGTGTCGAAGACCTTGTACGATCCTGCGCAGGTGAGCGACGCCGAGTATCTGGAATGGGCGCAGGAGGCGATGTCCAACGCCAGACTGTTGCCGAGCTTTCCCAATATCTATGAAGGGATCGCTGACAACGGGGTGAAGTTCCAGGGCATCGTCAAGGACGGCCAGTTCGATACGGTCTATGCAGTCAAGTGAGTACAGGAGGAAACATGCGTAGCGCACGAGATTTGACAGAGGCGGAGTTGCTGGGCTACTTCCACTCCCTCACCGACGGTGTTCAGTTCCCGCAGAGCATCGCTGGGATGGCCGAGGGGATCGGGCGGGGCACCCAGGCTTTGGGGCTCATCGGTTTCTACTCCAACTATCCCGACGGCCAGATGGAATGCCACATGTTCGGCCCGGGGTCGGTGCTGTATGTTGCCGGGCCGTACTTGCAGGATGGCCCGCCCGATCGGGAGAGTCTGTGTGTGCCGATCTCTTGCCGGGAGTTCTATGACCGCATGGAGGCCTACTGGCAGCGGTGGTATTACCGGCTCATCCGAATCGAGGGTGTAGTTTCGGGCGGAAGCCTCCGGTCTCCAGCAGTGATCGGGCGATGTAGTGGGTGAGGTTCCTGAAGCCGAGGGCGGTGCCGCGTAGGTGTTCGAGGCGTCCGTTGATCGCTTCGGTGGGGCCGTTGGAGCTTCCGGGCTGGTCGAAGTAGGCCAGGATGTCGCCCGCGCGGCGTTTCAGGGTGTGGCCGAGCGTGACCAGTTCGGTCAGCGCGACGGGCACGCCGGTGGCGACGGATTCGATGACGGCGGCGAGTTTCTTCTTCCCTGTGGTCTTGTCGGGGTCGCGGTAGGCGTCGACGAGGCGCTGGTAGATCCCCCAGGTCGCCTCGATGGCGGCGTGGGCCGGGTCGGTGAACAGGCTGACGAGGCGTTCGCGTTGCTTGTCTTTGAGAAGGTCGTCGCCGGTGTGCAGGGTCTTGCGGGCGTTGAACAGAGGGTCGCCGCGCCGGCCCCGGTGCCCGGTGGTCTCTTGCTGGACGCGTTGGCGGCACCGGTCCAGCGCGTCGCCCGCCAGTTGGACGACGTGGAACGGGTCCATCACCTCGACAGCCGCGGGCAGGGTCTCGGCGGCTGCGGTCTTGAACCCGGCGAACCCGTCCATCGCGACGACTTCTACCTTGTCGCGCCAGGNGTGCGGGCGGGCTTCCAACCAGGTTTTGAAGACTTTCTTGGAGCGGCCCTCCACCATGTCGAGCAGCCGGGCGGGGCCGGTCCCCTCGCGCAGCGGGGTCAAGTCGATGACCACGGTCACCCACTTGTCGCCTTTGCGGGTGTGGCGCCAGCAGTGCTCGTCGACGCCCAGGACACGCACGCCGTCGAAGCGCGCCGGGTCGGCAATCAACACCCGCCGGCCCTCGGCCAGCACCGCCGTGTTCGCGGTGCCCCACGACACGTGCAGGCCCTCGGCGACCCGCGCCACGGACAGGTGCTGGCAGACTAGCCCCTCCAATCCCCACCGCAGCCCAGCCCTCGACAACTTCGCCCTCGGCTCGGCGGCCATGCTCGTGTCTTGGCGCCACACGTGTTCGCACTCCGGGCACCGGAAACGCTTCACGCGGATCACGAGGGTGACGGGCCGCCACCCCAGCGGAGTGTGCGCGAGGCGCCGCTCCACAGTGTCTCGCAACACTCCTTGGCATCCGCACTTGTGACACCAGGAATCATCGACCACCACCCGGCATGCGATCTCCGCCCGGTCCGGCAAGACCCGCTGCCCTGTGGCGACCAGCCCGAGCCCGTCCAGGCGGGCGAACGTGGTCAAATCGGGCGCGGTGAAGGTAGCATCAGCCATGTCGAGGTCTTCCAGATCGGCAGCGTGAGAACTCCCATCATCGGAAGACCTCGACCCCCATCACGACACCGACACGCCGTCGCCTCGCTCACCGACCCCTACACTCTGGATTCGGAAGAGCCGGTTTGCCAGCTCTACACCATGAAGGAAATACATTCCTCGCCTTGCTTGTGTCTGCCCAAACAGGATAATCAACCCATCACGATTCATTCTTGCCCACAATCGTACACTTGACGCCATCCTAATTCACCCAGTCCTGGCTGATACTCATTGCGACAGACACACATGCCTCAGTCAGCCCGGCTGTGGCAGTAAGCAATCAGCGACGCCAAAGTCCGATTGAACGCTTCCAGGCTTTCATCCTCGGTCAAGTTCCAACGAACCATGTCGTTAATGACACTGTCGATAATAATCCTTTCCCAGCAGATCGAGCTAGTCGGCAAGCCATAGAACGTCCTTGAAACCCAATTAGGGAAATCCTGCAGTTCGCTCACTCCGGACTGCCTTATTCCATAAACATAGCCCACCAACGTCCAAAACTCGACGCCACGATGAAAATACATTTCAGGCCTTGCGCGCATCCGCTCGAACAGATTAACTAACTCATCATGACCCATTCTTGCCCACAATCGTATACTTGACAGCATCTGGATACTGCCACTGCGCTAGATATTCACTAATTGGTTTGCCTTCCGATCCTGTGTAGGCATCGTATATCCGACCGTTTTTGAGAACGGCTTCATGATAGGACCAGTTGCCGACCGGATCATTCACAGACGCCCCCAA
>WRGV01000340.1 GCA_009787035.1 Propionibacteriaceae bacterium
CCGGCGGGCGCGCGGCGATCTGCGTCCGGGGCCGCGTGCAGCACTGGGCACGCTGCTGCATGAGGTGTTCCGCCGCGACGCCGATGGCACGTTCGGCGCGCAGGCCGCGGCCGCGCTGCTGGACGAGCGTTGGGACACGCTGGGATTCGCCACGCGGTGGCAGTCGCAGGCCGCCCGGGCCGAAGCGCAGCAGATGTACGAGCGGTTCGTGCGCTGGCGCGATGGGCGTCCCGATCGGGAGCTCGTCGCCGTGGAGGCGCCGTTCACCTGGGCGCTGGAGTGCGACGGGCTGCCCGTTCAGGTCACGGGCGTGGTGGACCGGTTGGAGCGCGATGCCCAGGGCCGGCTGGCGGTCGTCGACTTCAAGACGGGGCGCACCGAGAAATCGCGTGAGCATCGCGACCAGGTGGCGCTGTACGAGTTGGCCGTCGGGCAGGGTGTGTTCCCGGGCTTGGACCTGGGGCAACCGCCGCGTCCGGCCGCCCCGCCGGAGCTGGTGTGGCCCGCCGTGCAGGCGTCCACGCGCGACGAGTGCAAGCTCAAGGTGTGCACGCTGGCGAGCCTGGCCGACCATCCGCACGATGAGTCGGTCGAGTTCGATGCGCCCGCGTACCCCACCTGGGCACACGCGCGGCTGGCGGTCGCGGCCCGGATCGTGCACGCGGGCCGCTTCGACGCGCGCAGCGGCCCGGCCTGCTCGACCTGTCCGTTCTTCGCCGGCTGCCCGGCGCAGACCGAGGCTGCGGAGGAGGTGTGATGTGCCCGCGCTGACCAGAGCCGAAGACCTGGCCGACCTGCTCGGCATCCCGCTGTCGGACGAGCAGCTGGCTGCGGCGTGCGCGCCGCTGGAACCCGGCATCATCGCTGCGGGGGCCGGCACCGGCAAGACCACCGTGATGGCTGCGCGCGTCGTGTGGCTGATCGGCACCGGGCAGGTGGGCCCCGGNCAGGTGCTGGGNCTGACGTTCACGCGGAAGGCGGCCGGCGAGCTGGCGGAGCGGATCCGGGGTGCGCTGGTGGGCGCGGGCCTGCTGGACGCCGACGACCTCGACAGCGGCGAGCCGACGGTGGCGACCTACGATGCGTTCGCGGGTGCCCTGGTGCACGACCACGGCGTGCGCATCGGCATCGAGCCGGGGCGACGCCTGATGGTGGATGCCCAGCGCTACCAGCTGGCTTGTCGGGTGGTGGCCGACCCGGCCTGCGCGATCGAGCACCTGGCGCACCTGGCGGTCGGCACGGTGGCCCAGCGGCTGCTGCGCCTGGACGGGCAGTTGACCAGTCACCTGGTCGGCATCGAGCAGGCCAGGCAGGCGACCCTACAGTTCCTGGCCGACGCGGATGCGGCGCCGCTGTGGCGCGGTTCGCCGTACAAGCCGGTGGTGCAGGCGGCGCATATCGCGCAGCAGCGGCTGGAGCTGCTCGACCTCGTCCAGGCTTATCACGACCTCAAAGCCGACCTTGGGTTGTGGGAGTTCGCCGACCAGATGCAGGCCGCGGTGGCGCTGGCCACGCAGGCGCCTGCGGTGGGCCAGCAGCTGCGCGCGCGCTACCACATCGTGCTGCTCGACGAGTATCAGGACACCTCGCATGCCCAGATCCGCCTGCTCACCGGCCTGTTCAGCGGCCCGGATCCGGCGTCGGGGCGCGGGCATCCGGTGACCGCCGTGGGCGACGCATCGCAGGCCATCTACGCGTGGCGAGGCGCCGCCTCCGACACGCTGAACAGGTTCGTCGACACGTTCCCGCGGGCGGACGACTCCGCGGCCGGCGGCTACCGGCTGACGATCAACCGGCGGAGCGGGCGCCACATTCTCGATGTCGCCAACGCCGTCGCGCAGCCGCTCCGCGAGGAGTCGGATGCCGCGGCGATGCTCGTGCCCGCCCCGGACAGGGCGCCCGGCCAGGTGCGTGCGGCCGTTCTGCCGACGTTCCCCGACGAGGTGGGCTGGGTGTGCGATCAGGTGATGGCGGCCCACGACCGTCTCGGTGTGGCCTGGTCGGATATAGCCGTGTTGACCAGAAGAAACGTTGATATTGGCACGTTCCATGACCGGCTGGTTGCGCTCGATGTGCCGGTGGAGGTCGTCGGGCTGGGCGGACTGCTCAGCCTGCCCGAGGTGGGGCAGATCGTCGCGACGCTGCGGCTCCTGGTGGACGTGCGGCACAATCCGTCCGTCCTGACGCTGCTGGCCGGGCCGCGCTGGCGGCTGGGTGCGCCCGACCTGGAGCGCCTGGGCGCGCGGGCACTGGGCCTGGCGCGCCAGCAGTCCGATGCGGACGGCCAACCGGCGCCGGAGCCGGACGTGTGCCTGCTGGATGCGGTCGCTGATCCGGGCCCGGGCCCGTACGACCCCGGCGTGCGTGCCGAGCTGAGCGCATTCGTGGCCGAGCTGCACCGGCTGCGCGCCCACCGCGACGATCCGCTCGGCCATCTGGTGTTGCTGGTCGTCGACACCATCGGGTTGCGCGCGGAGATTGCCGCCCGCCCGGGGCAGTGGGGTCGCTCGGCTGCCGAGCAGGTTGACCAGTTCATCCGTGCGGTCGCAGGTTTCCAGGATGCGGCGGGCCAGACGACGCTGTCCGGGCTGCTGGCCTGGCTGGATGCCGAACGCGAGGCGGGCGAGGAGCTCGGACAGGCCGTCGTGAGCGCCGACGACTCCGTCAAGCTGCTCACCGTGCACGCGGCCAAGGGGCTGGAGTGGGACGTCGTCGCGTTGCCGTGCCTGGGCAAGGGCGTGTTCCCGAACGATCGTGGGGGCGACAACTGGGCGCGGCAGGCGGAATCGCTGCCTGCGCCGCTGCGCGGGGACGCCGACAGCGTGCCGCAGCTGGCACAGGTCACGAAGGACGGGCTGGCGGAATACGCCGAGGCGCTCACCGTCGTGGCGGCCCGCGGCGAGGACCGTCTGGCGTACGTTGCGGCGTCCCGGGCACGCGAGCTGCT
>WRGV01000341.1 GCA_009787035.1 Propionibacteriaceae bacterium
CGCCCGGCGGCGTCGACCAGGACCTGATCCGGCTGGCGCCGCAGCACATCGTCCGCCCGATGTTCCCCTTCGACCCCGACATGCCCGACCCGGACCTGCGCGCCGAGCTGCTGTGAGCTACGCCCCGAGCAGCGCCAGGGGCACCACGATGAGGTCGACGATCTGGTCGGGCAGCTGCTCGCGCAGCCACTTCAAGTGCCGCACATCCCCATCGGACACGCCGGCGGCCAGCTTCACCTCGATACCGAGCACCTGCCCGTCCAGGCCCAGGACGACCAGATCAACCTCATGGTCGCCATGCGCCGTCCGCAGGTGGGCGACCCTGGCCTGCGCCGCCTGCGCCATGGCCCGAACCCCCAGCGTCACCAGCGACTCGAACAGGGGACCCGTCATGTGCGCACCGGTGGGCGACAGCAATGCGGTGGCCGACAGGTTGAGCAGCCGCGCTGCGAGAGCACATCCCGATAAGCCTGGGTGGTCGTCGAGGATGCCACCGCATATGCGCGCAACCAGCGCGCCAGAGTGTCCGGCTTGCGCACACCCCGTCCCTGCTCGGGAATGTCACGGTCGATGATGCGCTGGATGTAGGTGTCGAGCAGCGCGTAGCGCAGCCGCGGATGCGCCTGGACGATGCCGGGGAAGCCGCTGCCGGCGATGGCCTCGGCGTAGTCGCGCAGCGTGAACGTGGAGTCGCCGCCAATCTGGTCGGCCTCCCCTGCCAGGAGGCTCGCCAGCGAGACGGTGGGAGCGACGAGGCCGCGCTCGTGCAGGCCCATCGGGCGCATGCGCAGCGACAGGATGCGTCCGGCGGAGCACCGGCGTCCACCTGGCGCCGTACCGAGTCCCATGCCTGCGGCAACTTCTGCCATTCGTCGATCAGCACGGTGCCGGCAGGCAGCGAGGCTAGCGTGAAGTCGGCGCGGATGATCTGGCGCTGGTCGAGATCGTCCATGAGCCACGTCGAATCGGCTCGCCGGCTTGCGGTCTCCGTCTTGCCGACACCCTTGGGCCCATCCAGCGCGATAGCGGGCGCGATGGGAAGCAGCTCATCCAACTCCCGATCAACCGTCCTGACAAGGTATGTCATGACTCAACGCCAGCAGAGTGCGGCACTCTACGCTGCATCGATGCGCACTTCTACGCTACGAATGTGCGGGGATCTACGCTGCATCTGTGCGCATCACTGCAGGCCGACGCCCTGCAGGATCTTCGTCGCCGCGGCCAGGCGCTGCGTGGCGACCTGGCGGGTGTGGGACAACTCGGCCTCGTGTTGGCCGATGTAGGCCATCTGGTAGCCGGCGGTGATGTTGGCGACCTGCTGGGTGTAGCTCATGTCGTCGGCGCAGGTGGCCTCGGTCAGGAAGGCCTTCGTCACCTGCTCCTCCGTCCAGGACGGGTCGATCTTCGCAGCCGAGGTGTTGAAACCGGTCTCGATGACGTACCCGGCCTTCGCGACGCAGTCGCGCCACTGGCCCAGCAGCCGCTTGAACGTGGGGTCGGACGTCGTCCGCTCGTAGGCGTCGCCCATGCCCGCCATGAGGATCTGACTGCCCGGGTCGCTGCCGTTGGTGCTGAGCAGCGGCATCAGGCCGGCGTCCTGCACCTGCGTCTGGCACTTCTGCGCGACGTCCGGATCGGCCTTCGCCCACCGCAGCGGCATGTCGTCGATGCCGTGGTGGCCGTACTTCGCGATGTAGGTGGCGTCCCAGCTGCCGTACAGCCAGTGGTTGGCGGCGGGCGCCGTCTTGAGGTACCGCGCCGCCTCCGTAACCGCCGCGGTCTCGGCGTCGGCCGCCGTGCTGACGCACCGGGCGTACTCGATGCTGCCCGCCGCCTCGGCCAGCTGACCCTCGTGCAGCGTCATGCCGTACCGGTCGATCGGGAACGTGATCGTCGCCTGGCTCCAGTCCAGCAGCGCCGTACCCGACACCGCCACCGGGGTGGTGTCGGGCGTGGCGCCCTGGTCGTCAGACGTGCAGGCCGTCAACAGCACCGTCAGCGTGACCGCGGCGGCCAGCGCCACTGGTGGACGGAGCGCCCGCCGGAAACCCCGGACATCCATCAGTACGGATCATTCCAGACGATGAAGCTGCTGACCTGATCGTTCCAGGTCGTGGAACCCATGGGCAACTTCGTGAAGTCGGCCCTCCACCCGGGACCGCTGATGAAGAACGACAGGCCTCCGAAGTAGATGTCCTGGTAAAACCACTCGGCCATGTAGGTGTTGTTGAATGCGGACGACATCTTGTCGTTCCAGCTCATCCCATTCACCGTCACCGGCACGAGGTTGGACGTGCTGTAGTCCCAGTTCCGGAACCCGGGCAGGGCGGAGTAGAACATCGCTGGCCCCATGAAGTTGATGTCCCACCAGACGCAGGTGTTTCCGCCGTAGTTGCGGCACGAGACAACCGGCCCGGGGTCGGCCGCGTCGGCCGGCGGAGCGGTGATCACCGTCACCGCCATCGTGGCAGCCGCAGCGGCGACCGCCAGTTTCGCAACTCGTGACTTGCGCATATGATTCTCCTTTTTGTCAGGCCTGATGCGAATCAGGCCACGTTGTTATAGACCTTGATGCTGCTGGCCTGGTCGTTCCACGTCACCGTCTGCGTGGCCACGCGGGTCTGGGTGAAATCGGCGACCCACATCGTCCCATAGATGGTCCAGGAAGGGCCGCGCTCGTAGATGTCCTGGTAGAGCGTCATGGGCTGGTACGTGTTGTTGTACACCGACGACATCTTGTCATTCCAGCCGTACTCGCGCAGATCGTGGAAATAGCGCACTCCGTAGATGCGGGCATCAACAGAGGGCGCGAGGCGGGCGCCACCGAAGTTGATATCCCAGTATCCGCAGAACAGGGCACCCTGCCGAGCGCAGGTGACAACCTGCGGCGGGTAGGCCGCGGCCGCCGTCGGGGCGGTGACCACCGTCACCGCCATCGTC
>WRGV01000342.1 GCA_009787035.1 Propionibacteriaceae bacterium
GCTGCTGTCGGGCCCGGAGCTGGACGGTTTCCTCGCCGGCGCCCGCCCGTTCACCGATACCGACGCCGAGCCCTCCCCCGCGCGCGACCACTGGCTCACCTGGCGCGGCTGATCAAGCGCGCCCGGCGGCCCAGCATCGCCGCCTGCGCCCACATGCGGGACAAAACCCTTCCTCAAGGCCGAAAAACGGCCATGCGCTGCCGTTTTTCGAGCTCCAGAATCAAGTTTGTCCCGCCAGACAGCAGCCGGCCAACCCGACACGGCCTCACAACCCCAGATCCGCCAGGCCGTAGGCGTAGCGGTACCCCAGTCCGGCGGCCTCGATGGCCTCCTGGGCCCCGGCGGAGCGATCGACCACCACGGCCACGCCGACGACCACGCCGCCCGCCTCGCGCACGGCCTCGACGGCCGTCAGCGGCGATCCGCCGGTGGTCGAGGTGTCCTCGACGACCAGGCAGCGCCGTCCCGCGACCGACGGGCCCTCGATGCGCTTGGCCAGCCCGTGGTCCTTGGCCTGCTTGCGGACGACGAACGCGTCCAGCCTGCGTCCCCGCGCGGCGCCCGCGTGCAGCATCGCCAGCGCCACCGGGTCGGCGCCCATCGTGAGGCCGCCCACGGCGTCGAAGTCCCATCCGGCCACCGCGTCCAGCATCACGGCCCCGACCAGCGGCGCCCCGCGTCCATCCAGCGTCACCGCGCGCATGTCCACGTAGTAGTCGGCCTCGCGGCCGCTGGCCAGCGTCACGCGGCCACGCACCACGGCCTGCCGCTGGATCAGCTCCCGCAGCGCATCCCGATCGTTCGTCATGGGTTCAGCTTAGGAGATCATCCTGCGACACCACGCCCGACATGGATGCTGCGTGCCGCGGCAAGCATTCTTGCCGAACTGCCTCGCCCACACCCATGAAACGCTGGCGTTGATCACACCGATCATCGGAGCACGAGAGCCCTCATGTCCACTCCGCCGTCGCCGCAGGATGAGCTGAGCTTCCCGCCGCCCACGTCGCCCGTGGTGGTGTGCACGATTCAGATCGTCCTCGCAGCGATCACCCGCATGCGGAGCGCCCTACGTCTTGATGAAGCCGATCTTCTCGCCCAGCCAGCGCAGGCCGCTGCTCTGGTGCACCGGGATGGTGATGTTCACGGCCAGGCCCGCCGGCAGCGAAGCGCCGTAGCCCTTGAGATCGGCGCCGGGATCCAGCCCGAACCTCACGTCGTAATACAGCTGGCCGTCCTGCGTCTGGTAGTAGCCGCTCGACATCTGCAACACCTGGCAGGTGATCTTGATCGCGTTGCCCTGCGGATCATCCGGAACGACGCACGGCACGGTCTCCCCCACCGCCAGCGCGGCGATGGAGCCCGCCTGGACGGCCGCCTGGATCACCGTGCCGCCTGCCGAGGGCACCACCTGGAACAGCGCCTGCCCCGCGCTCACCTGGTCACCGGGCTGGTAGTTGACCTGCGAATCCAGCGATCCGGACACGGGCGCCTTGATGTTCGCCTGGTCGATCTGCAGCTGCAGCGTCATCTCCTGCAGCTGGATCGTCGCCTGCTGCGTCTGGATCTGCTGCTCGTTCGTGGCCGCCGTCATCATGAAGTTGGCGGTGGCAGCGGCGGCCGGATCGGCGCTCGGGTTGATCACGGGCTGGGCCAGCTGGCTCTTGAGCGTCGCCACCTGGGTGGAGTACGACGTCTGCTGCTGCTGCAGGCTCGTGATCTGCGTCTCGACCTGCACGACGAACGCGGCGTCGTAGTCCGACGGCGACTGCCCGCCCGCCTGTTCCGCACCGGCCGGCGGGCGCCCCGACTGCCACGAGCGGTACAGCGACTGGGCGTACTGGTCGGTCGAGCTGAACGATGCGCCGCCCTTGATCGCCGCCACCAGGTTGTTCAGCTGCGTGATGCGGTCGGCCGTCTGGCTGAGCGCGGTCTGGTTCTGCCCCAGCGCCGCCTGCGCCTGAGCCCGCGAGGACGTCTGCGAGGCGCTGTTCTGCGTCGCGGTGTCGGTGGCCTGGGCCAGGTTTTGCCGGTACTGCACCAGCGCGTAGTAGAAGCTCGGCTGCGTCGTCGGATCGAACGGATTGCCCGTGCCCGACGCGGCCTTGCGCAGCTGTTCGTAGGCGGCGATATCGGCGGCGTTCTGCTTGTCCTGCGCCTGCAGCACCGCGAGCTGCTGCTGGGCGTTTGACACGTCCAGCGCCAGGATCGTCTGCCCCGCGGTCACCCGGTCGCCGTCGTTCGCGTTGACCGTCTTGACGGTGCCGGCCACCGGCGCGCTCACCTGGCGCATCTGCTCGGCGCCCTGCACCATGCCCTGGGCCGACTGCGTGGTCTGCACCGGCAGGAATGCCAGCACGATGCCCAGCGCGATCAGCACGCCGGCCGCGATCAGGATCAGATTACGCACGCCCCGGGGAGGCGTCCTCAGCATGACCTCCCGCGTTGTCCCGATGTCGTCCAGGTCGATGTACGTATTCGCCATCACGCCACCCCCAATCGAGCCAGGCGGTCCGCCAACTCCTGTGGCGGACCCACTTTGCGGAATGCAGCCACCTGCAGCGGCGTGCTGCCCGGGGCGTACGGCTGGATCTGCACCGTCGGCGTCTCCGGTTCCTCCGCGGCGGCGGTCGCCTCGGACGGTTCCGGTTCGGACGGTGCGGGTTCGGACGGTGCCGGCTCAGCCAGGTCCGCCTCGGGGGCGGACGGCTCGGGGGCGGCGTCCATCGCTGCCTGCAGCGACGCGAACGCCTGCTGCAGCTCGCGGGGCAGATCGGGCGGCACATCGTCCGGCAGCACGATCGGCGCCTCCGACTCGGCCTCGGGCTCGACAGCCTCGGGCTCGGGTTCGGGCTGGGCGGGCGCCTCGGGCACCGGCTCGGGCTGCTTGGCCGGGATAGCCTCCGCCTGCGGCGCCGGATCCTTGTCGGG
>WRGV01000343.1 GCA_009787035.1 Propionibacteriaceae bacterium
GCGTGTTCACACTCAGCTCAGAGCATGCCGCCGTGCCGGGCAACCCCTGCCGCCGACGCCGCGGGACATTCTTGCGCCTCGCCGCCCGCCACCGCCCCCGTGTGGCCACTTCCGAACGTCTCCGGTCGCTTTTGTCCCGCGCGGTGGCGAAGACGGCACGTCCGGACGCGCCGAGATGATCCAGGCAAACGCCGTCAATGTCTGGTTCAGCGGCGCTCGTACAACACCGTCACCGCCCTGGCGGGCGTCACGCGCATTCCATCCAGCCGATGCGCGACGCCCCCGGCGTCGTGGCTCACCAGACGGCTTTGATGGCCTGAGCCACGTAGTCCAGATTGCCGGGGTTCAAGGCGGCGACGCACAGGCGGCCGTTGGCGATCACGCCGTAGACGCCCCACTCGTCGCGCAGGCGGGTCATCTGCTCCGGAGTCAGGCCCGAATAGCTGAACATGCCGCGCTGGGCGGTGATGAAGCCGAGATCGGCATCCAGGCCCGCGGCCTGCAGCGCCGCGACCAATCCGATGCGCATGGCCTTGATGCGATCGCGCATCGCCGCAACCTCGTCCGTCCACAATGCCCGCAGCTCGGGGTCGCCGAGCACCGTCGCCGCGATCGCCTCGCCGTGCGTCGGCGGGTTCGAGTAGTTGGCCCGCACCGACAGCTTGACCTGGCTGACCACGCGCGCGCCCTCGTCCGCGTCGGCGCATGAGACCGACAGCGCACCGATCCGCTCGCCGTACAGCCCCAGGTTCTTGCTGTTGGACGAGGCGCAGCAGAAGTCGAGCCCGCGCCGGGCGGCCTCGCGGACGGGGTACGGATCGGCGTCCAGCGACTCGGCCAGGCCCTGGTAGGCCAGGTCGAAGAACGGCAGCAGCCCGTGGTCGGTGACCAGGTCGAGAACCTCGCCCCACTGTGCCAGCGACAGGTCGTAGCCGGTCGGATTGTGGCAGCAGGTGTGCAGCACGACGATGGTGCCGGGGGCGGCGGCGGACAGGTCGTCCATCATGCCGGCGTAGTCGATGCCGCGGTGGGCGGCGTCGTAGTAGCGGTAGCGCGCGACGCGGAAGCCGGCGCTGCCGAAGACGGCCATGTGGTTGTCCCAGGTGGGCTGGCTGATCAGCACCGTGGCGTCCGGAAACAGCGGGTGCCAGAAGTCGGCGCCCAGCTTGAGCGCGCCCGTGCCGCCCAGGGCCTGGACGGTCACGATCTTCCCCGCGGCGACCTGCGGAGAGTCCGCGCCGAAGACCAGCGACCGGGTGAGGGCGTCGTACGAGCGGTCGCCCTCCTGCGGCAGGTAGCCGCGCGGGGACGCCTCCAGCGTCAGGCGCTCCTCGGCGCGGCGCACGCACTCCATGAGGGGCAGCTTGCCGGTGTCGTCCTGATACACGCCAATGCCGAGATTGACCTTGTCAGGCCTTGGATCGGCCTTGAAGATCTCGGTGATGCCGAGGATCGGGTCGGGCGGGGCGGTCGTGAGATTGGTATAGCGGGACATGGTGACGCCTTTCATCCGCTTGCCAGTGTATCGACAGTGGGACGCCACGGCTGGGTATGACCGGTTCACGGCACCGTCCGGACGCGGGATCCGGCGAACCTTTGCGCCCACCGCGAACCCCGCGCGAAACCGCAACAAGACATAGACTGGTGGGGTTACGGATGAGAGTTCCGCCGCCGAGGCCGGACGCCCATCGTCTCGACGCAACGACCATCACAAGTCCAAAGGTAAGGCTGCCATGAAAAACAAGGCTCCCGTGAAGATCGCGATCACCGGCGCAGCCGGCCGGGTCGCGTACGACCTGTTGTTCCAGATCGCCAGCGGCGCGATGCTGGGCCCGAACACGCTGGTGGAGCTGCGCTTGCTCGACCTGCCGGCCACGATGACCGAGCTGGAGGGCCGCGCGATGGAGCTGCACGACTGCGCGTTCAAGACCCTCGACCACGTCGAGACCGGCTCGGACGCCAAGACGATGTTCGACGGCGTCAACTTCGCGCTGCTCGTCGCCGGCAAGCCGCGCAAGGCGGGCATGGACCGCTCCGACCTGCTGCGCGACAACGGTGCGCTGTTCAAGCTGCAGGGCGAGGCGCTCAACGATGTCGCCGCGGACGACGTCAAGGTGCTCGTCACGGGCAACCCGGCCAACACCAACTGCGCGATCGCCTCGGCGCACGCGCCGGACATCCCCAAGGAGCAGTTCTCGGCGCTGACCCGGCTCGACCACGACCGCGCCATCCACCGCCTCGGCAAGAAGCTCAACGTCAACGTGTCGTCCGTGACGCACATGTCGATCTGGGGCAACCACTCGTCCACGATGTTCCCGGACATCTTCCACGCCGAGGTCGATGGCGAGAACGCCTGGGAGCAGATCGACGACATGGATTGGCTCGTCAACAAGTACCTGCCGGACGTCGCCAACCGTGGCAGCACAATCATCTCGAAGCGGGGATCGTCCTCGGCGGCCTCGGCAGCCAACGCGACGCTGTCGGCCATGCGCGACTGGTCGTGCGGCACCAGCGGCGAGTGGGTGTCGATGAGCGTCGCCACCGACGGTTCGTATGGCGTGCCCGAGGGCCTGTACTGCTCGTTCCCGGTGACCGTGGACGCCAACGGCAACTACCACGTCGTCGAGGGCATCAAGCACAACGAGTTCGCCCAGGCACGCATCAGCATGTCGGTGCAGGAGCTCGTCTCGGAGCACGAGGCCATCAAGTCCCTCGGCCTGATCTGACCTGACGCACGCACGAAGCGGTGGCGGCCCCGGTGGTTGCCACCGCTTCTGCGCGTCTGCGCTTGTGGACGGCTCAGGCGGCGCCAGGAACCACCAAGGCCATGACGATCATGGCGGCACCGGCCAGGCCGGTGACCAGNACGTCCACCAGCCGGGAGCGCACGACCAGCAGGCCCGTGACATCGTCCGGAAGCACCAG
>WRGV01000344.1 GCA_009787035.1 Propionibacteriaceae bacterium
CGAGTGTCTGCGGCTGATGGAGTTCTGGGTCGACAAGGGCGTCACCATCTTCCGGGTCGACAACCCGCACACCAAGCCGGTCGACTTCTGGGCCTGGCTCATCCAGGAGATGAACGCCCGCCACCCCGAGGTGCTCTTCTTGGCCGAGGCCTTCACCCGCCCGGCCATGATGCAGGCCCTGGCGTCGGTCGGCTTCTCGCAGAACTACACCTACTTCGCCTGGCGCAACGCCAAGTGGGAGCTGGAGGAGTACCTGCGCGAGATCACCATGAAGACGCCGTGGGTCATGCGTCCCAACTTCTTCACCAACACCCCCGACATCAACCCCGTGTTCACCCAATCGGGCAAGGCGTCCGCGTTCGCGATCCGGATCATCCTGGCCGCCACGATGTCGCCGGCCTGGGGCATGTACTCCGGCTTCGAGCTGCTGGAGCACACGCCGTTGCGCGCCGGCGGGGAGGAATACCTGGATTCGGAGAAGTACGAGTTCCGCCCGCGCGACTTTGACGCCTCGCCCAACCTGAATCGCCTCGTCGGGCAGGTCAACGGCATCCGGGCGGCCCACCCGGCACTGCAGCAGCTGCGCACGACCACCGTCTTGACGACGTCGAGCGACGACGTGTTCGCCTTCTGCAAGGTCGAGCGCGACGACGCCGTCATCGTGGTCTGCACCCTCAACCCGGATTGGACGGTCGAGGCCGGCATCGACCTCGACATGGCGGCGTTGGGACGATCTGCCGACGACACCATCCGCGTCCGCGACGAACTCACCGGCCAGGAGTACACCTGGGGCGCACACAACTTCGTCCGGCTCGGCCCGGCGCAGGTCGCACACATCCTGAGCGTCGTAGGCTGATGTATCGGCCTTGCATTGATCGGCGTATCCCCGTTTCATCCATATAACGAGCGCAGAGAGGATCCCAATGGCGCACGACTTCTTCGCCGGCTTGACCGGACTTGACCTGGAAGGCTTCCACAACGGCGGCGACACGGAATGCTGGCGGCGTCTGGGGGCACACGTGGTCACCGTCGCCGACGACGAGCGCGGAGAGCTCACCGGCACCCGCTTCGTGGTGTGGGCGCCCAATGCGCAACGCGTGCAGGTGATCGCCGACTTCAACTGGTGGCAGGGTGACGATCTGCAGCGCATCCCGGGCTCGGGCTGCTGGGGCATCTGGGTCGAGGGCGTCGGCGTGGGCACGCGCTACAAGTTCAAGATTCAGCACACCGACGGCACCTGGCAGGAGAAGGCGGACCCGATGGCCCGCGCCTGCGAAATCCCGCCGGCCAACGCGTCGGTCGTCGAAGAGTCGTCCTTCAGCTGGAATGACGACGCCTGGCTCGCCGCCCGCACCGCGTCCGACCCCTACCACTCGCAGATGAGCATCTACGAGGTGCACCTGGGCAGCTGGCGCAAGGGGCTGACGTATCGCGAGCTGGCGCAGCAGCTGCCGGAGTACGTGAAGTGGATGGGCTACACGCACGTCGAGCTGATGCCCATCACCGCGCATCCGCTGGAGGCCAGCTGGGGCTACCAGGTCACCGGCTATTTCGCCGCTGACCCGCGGCTGGGCTCCCCCGACGACCTGCGCATGCTGATCGACGCGCTGCACCAGGCCGGCATCGGCGTCATCCTCGACTGGGTGCCCGGCCACTTCCCCAAGGACGATTGGGCGTTGGGCCGCTTCGACGGCACGGCGCTGTACGAGCACGCCGACCCGCGCCAGGGCGAGCACAAGGACTGGGGCACGTACATCTTCAACTACGGCCGCAACGAGGTGAAGTCGTTCCTGGTGTCCAACTCGTGGTACTGGGTCAGCCAGTTCCACGTGGACGCGCTGCGGGTGGACGCGGTCGCGTCCATGCTTTACCTCGATTACTCCAGGAAAGACGGGGAATGGGTTCCGAACCGCTACGGCGGCCGGGAGAACCTGGAGGCCATCGACTTCCTGCGCTACAACAACCGTCACCTGTACCAGCGCGCCCCCGGCGTCATGGTGATCGCCGAGGAGTCGACGAGCTTCCCCGGCGTGTCGCGCCCCGTGCACGCGGGCGGCCTGGGCTTCGGCTTCAAGTGGAACATGGGCTGGATGAACGACTCGCTGGAGTACATCAAGCTCGACCCGGTCTACCGGCAGTACCACCACGGCGAGATCACGTTCGCGATGGTGTACGCCTATTCGGAGAACTTCATCCTGCCGATCAGCCACGACGAGGTCGTGCACGGCAAGGGCTCGATGCTGGCCAAGATCCCGCAGGACGACTGGCGCAAGTTCGCCACGCTGCGNGCCTTCTACAGCTACATGTGGGCGTTCCCCGGCAAGCAGCTGATGTTCATGGGGCAGGAGTTCGCGGTCCGTCCGGAATGGAGCGAGGCCACCAGCCTGGAATGGTGGGTGGACGGCCTGTGGGGGCACCGTGGCGTGCGCCAGCTGATCCGCCGCATGAACCAGCTGCAAGCCGAACTGGCCCCCCTGCACGAGCTCGACCACGATCCGGCCGGGTTCTGCTGGATCAACGCCGACGACTGGCAGGCCAACACGTACTCGTGGATGCGGTTCTCCAGCGACGGCGGCGCCGTGGCGTGCGTCACCAACTTCTCGCCCCAGGCATACCTCGGCTACGGCCTGCGCGTGCCGCACGCCGGCACGTGGCACCAGGTGCTCAACACCGACTCGACCGACTTCGACGGCTCCGGGACGACCCCGGGCACACCCGAGCTTGTCGCCACGCCGGACGAGCAGGGACAGCCGGTGCTGCTGGTGGACGTCCCGCCGCTGGCCAGCGTCTGGCTGCACTGGCAGCCCGACGACAAGTAACACAGACGTCCGGCCCGGTCTCTTCGGGTCCCACGCGACGCGCCACCGGCAATTGCCCCCCAATGCCGGTGGCGCGCCGACGTTATGGCTAGGCTGACTG
>WRGV01000345.1 GCA_009787035.1 Propionibacteriaceae bacterium
CCATCGTGTTCGGCCCGTCGCCGCGCCCGCTGGTGGCGGCGGCCGAGGCGCTGAGCCGGCTGCGCCAGGTGACGGTGGCGCCGCCCGACGTGCCGACGTTTCTGGACGGGACATACCCGCTGCTGCGTCGCCGCCTGACGGTGGTCAGCAGCGACGGCAGCGTCGATCTGCCCGCTCCGCGCACCCCGAAGCTGCTTGCCGAGGTGGCCTTCCCCGATGCCCGCACCGCCGTGCCGACCTGGGCGTGGGGCTACGGCGGCCTGCGCCGTCCGTTCCGGTTCGACTCGTCGGACTCTCTGCGCGACCGCGAGGCCGAGCTCGCCGTCCTGGCCGCGGTCGCCGACGTCCTGCGCGCCGCCGGGCTGGCCCAGCCGATCGGCACCGAGCGCCTGACGGGCCTGGATGCGCTCGCGTTCGCCCGGGCCATCCCCGGGTTGCAGGCCATCGAAGGCGTGGCGGTCGATGTCGTGGGCGAGATCCCCGACTACCGCGAGGCCGACGAGGCGCCGCAGATCGCGGTGTCGGTGTCGGATGGCGACGATGCCGACTGGTTCGACCTCGGCGTCCAGGTCATGATCGAGGGCCGCGAGGTGCCGTTCAAGCCGCTGTTCCTGGCCATCGCGCGCGACGAGCCGTGGCTGATTCTGGACGACGGCACGCTGGTCAGCACCCAGCTGCCCCAGTTCACCCGCCTGCACGAGCTGATCGAAGAGGCCCGGCGCCTGTCCGACCAGCCCGAATCGCTCACGCTCAACCGGTATGCGGCCAGCCTGTGGGGCGAGTTCGAAGACCTCGCCGACATCGTCGAACAGGCCGACCGCTGGCGGTGCAGCGTGGACGCGCTGGCACGCCTGGACGCAGGCGGGGCGATGCCCACGCCGCAGCCGCTGCCCGCGGGCCTGCACGCGCAGCTGCGCCCGTACCAGGTCAGCGGATACGAATGGCTGGCGTTCCTGTGGCGCTACGACCTCGGCGGCATCCTGGCCGACGACATGGGCCTGGGCAAGACCGTCGAGGTGCTCGCGCTGATCGCGCACGCGGTCGAGGCCAGTGCGGACGACGCGGGCCCGCGCCATCCGTTCCTGGTGGTCGCGCCGGCGTCCGTCGTGGCCAACTGGGGCGCCGAGGCGGCCCGCTTCACGCCCGGGCTGCGCGTCGCGGTGCTGTCGTCCACGCTCGGGCGCGCGGGGGTCGGGCTGGACGAGCTGGTGGACGGCGCCGACGTGGTGGTCACCTCGTACGCCATCTTCCGCATCGACTACGAGCACTTCGGGCAGCGGGAGTGGGCGGGGCTGATCCTGGACGAGGCGCAGTTCCTCAAGAACCCCAAGACAAGGGCGAACGAGTGCGCCCGGCTGCTGCGGGCGCCGTTCAAGCTGGCCGTGACGGGCACGCCGATGGAGAACAACGTGATGGAGCTGTGGGCCATCCTGGCCGTCGTGGCCCCCGGGCTGTTCCGCTCGGCTTCGCACTTCCGGCAGGACTACGTGAACCCCATCAACGCCGGCGTGCGGGCCCGGACGACCATCCGGCTGGCACAATCGGGCGGGCTGCACGGCTACACCGCCGAGGATCGCGAGCTGGATGAGCGCGCCCAGGCCAATGCGGACGCCGTCCTGGCCCGGCTGCGCCGACGCGTGCGCCCGCTGCTGCTGCGCCGCACCAAGGAGCAGGTCGCCCCCGAGCTTCCCGAGCGCATCGAACAGGTGCTGTCGGTCGAGCTGTCGGGGCGCCACCGCCGCATCTACGACACGCTGTTGCAGCGCGAGCGCCAGCGCGTGCTGGGGCTGCTCGACGACTTCCAGACGAACCGCTTCGAGATCTTCCGGTCGCTGATGCTGCTGCGCCGGGCGGCCCTGGATGCCTCGCTGATCGACCAGAAGTACGCCGGCGTCGGCTCGGCGAAGCTGGATGCCCTGTTCGAGCAGGTCGACGATCTGGTGACCGCCGGCCACCGGGCGCTGGTGTTCAGCCAGTTCACGACGTTCCTGGCCGTGATCGGCGAGCGCGCGAAGGCCAACGGGCTGCGCTACGAGTACCTCGACGGGCGCACCCGCCGCCGCGCCGACGTGATCGCGCGGTTCCGCACCGGCGATGCGCCGCTGTTCCTGATCAGCCTCAAGGCGGGCGGCTTCGGCCTCAACCTGACCGAGGCCGACTACGTGTTCCTCATGGACCCGTGGTGGAATCCGGCCACCGAGAACCAGGCCATCGACCGCACGCACCGCATCGGCCAGACCCACGCGGTCATCGTCAACCGCCTGGTGTCCGCCGGCACCATCGAAGACAAAGTCATGGCCCTCAAACAGCGCAAGGCCCAGCTGTTCAACGCGGTCTTGGACGACGACACGGGCGCCTTCGCACAAGCCCTCGCCGCCGACGACATCCGTGGCCTCTTCGAGTAGTCACGACGTGGCCGGCGTTGGGCTGCGGCTTGTGGATGTCCAATCCACGGCGCTTTGCCCGCCTTGGCCACGCCGCGCCTACCTGTGGTGCTGGGTGGCGGCAGGCTTCGCCTGCGAGAAGAATGGGGGCGTTGTGGCAGTCCGTCTCGCGTGTGTTGAACACGCGTCGCCGTCCTGCGCCTAGCCCCCGTCGCGCCTACCTGTGGTGATGGGCGGCGGCAGGCTTCGCCTACGCCACGCCGAAGCGGCGGTCGCGGGTCGCGTAGGTCTCGATGGCGGCCCACAGGTCGCGGCGGTCGACCTCGGGCCAGGGCTTGTCGGTGAACATGAGCTCGGCGTAGGCCGACTGCCACAGCAGGAAGTTGCTGATCCGCTGCTCCCCGGAGGTGCGCCAGAACAGGTCGACGTCGGGCATGTCGGGCTCGTCCAGATGCGCGGCGAACGAGCGCTCGGTGATGTGGCTGGGCAACAGCTTGCCGGCGACGGCCTGCTCGGCCAGGGCGCGGGCGG
>WRGV01000346.1 GCA_009787035.1 Propionibacteriaceae bacterium
GGGGTCGCGAGCCTCAACGTGCCCGGCGTCGGCGAGGTGAGCCTGACAAGCGAAGACGTGCTGCTCACCGAGCGTCCGCGCGAGGGCTGGTCGGTGCTGGAGGACGCGGGCGAGACCATCGCCCTCGACCTGGAGCTGACGCCGGAACTGGTCGCCGCGGGCCTGGCCCGCGAGGTCGTCCGGGCGGTGCAGGAGGCCCGCAAGACCAGCGGCTTCGACGTGTCCGACCGGATTCGGTTGGTGTGGACGGCCGCCGGCGACACCGCCGCCGCGGTGCGGACGCACGCCGAGCTGATCGCGGACGAGGTGCTGGCCGTCGAGATGACCGAGGACGCGGCACTGACAGGCGCCGATGTGTTCAGCGAGGACGATCTGGGGCTGCGGTTCCGGGTTGCGAAGGCCTAGGTGGCGAGCCGGCCGTCCCCACCGCGGGGACGGCCGACCAACCGCCGCTCGCCGCTACACGGCCGCCTCGCCGCGCTCTCCGGTGCGGATGCGGATCACCTGCTCGACCGGCATGACGAAGATCTTGCCGTCGCCCACCATGCCCGTGTGTGCGGCCTGGCAGATGACCCTGATGATATCTTCGACGGTCTCATCGTGGCAGACGATCTCCAGTTTCATCTTGCGCAGCAGATCGACATACACCTCGGCGCCCCGATAGATTTCCTTCTTGCCCTTCTGCTTTCCGCAGCCGTGCACCTCCGACACCGTCATGCCGTGCACCTCGATGGCATACAAAGCGTTCTTGACGGCCAGGAACTCGTTGGTCCGGATGATGGCCTCAATCTTCTTCATAGGCGCCCTCCCGCACCAAAACTCCATGGAAGAACGCATCGTCGCGCGGATACGCCTCTTCATCGTGCTGCGAACTGTCCAGGCCGTCGTATTCATCCTGCTCGCTGACCCGCAGCGGCGTCACCCATGCGATGACCTTGAGAATGACGAACGTCATGACCGCGCAGAACACCCCGACCACAAGCATGCTGAGCACCTGCACCATCAGCTGGCGCGGATTCCCATAGAACAGCCCGTTGTTGCCGCCCGCATTGACGGCCTTGCTTCCGAACAGGCCGACCCCGACAATTCCCCAGGCCCCACCCACGCCGTGGCAGGCGAACACGTCCAACGCATCGTCGTACAAGAACCTGGACTTGACCTTATAGATCACAATATATGACAAGCCCGAACCGATCGCCCCGATGAGGATCCCCCACATCGGCGCGACATAGCCCGCACCGGCGGTGGCGGCGCTCAGCCCGACCACCGCCCCGGTCAGCGCACCCAGCAGGGACGGCTTGCCGGTGAGCTTCCACTCGATCGCCATCCAGACCAGCATGGCCGCGCAGGCGGACAGATGTGTGCAGACAATGGCACTCACCGCGATGCCATTCGCGCTCAGCGCGCTGCCCCCATTGAAGCCCATCCAGCCGAACCAGAGAATCGCCGCCCCCAGCGCCACGAAGGGGATGTTGTGCGGGATGATCGGGCTGCGCCCAAAGGCGCGGCGCTTGCCCAGCACCAGCGCGGCCACGAAGGCCGACACCCCCGCGGCCACATGCACCACGTCACCGCCGGCGAAATCGAGCACACCCAGATTCTTCAGCCATCCGCCGACGCCCCACACCCAGTGCGCGATCGGAACATACACCACCAGCGACCAGATCACGCCGAAAGCGATGAAGACGCCGAACTTGACGCGCTCGGCCATGGCGCCCGAAATGATGGCCGGGGTGATGATCGCGAACATCATCTGGAACAGCAGAAATACCGCCTGCGGCACACCCGAGGCATAGTTCGGATTCGGGGCGACACCGACATTGTGCATGCCGAAGAATGCCACACCACCGATCAGGTGCCCGTGGTCGGAGCCAAAGGCCAGCGAATAGCCGCATATGACCCACAGCAGCGAGACGACACCGATCATGACGAACGAGCAGGCCATGATGTTCAGCAGGTTCTTCTTGCGCACCAGGCCGCCGTAGAAGAACGCGAGCCCGGGCACCATGAAGAACACCAGTGCCGCAGACACGATGATGAACGCCGTGTCGCCAGAATCCACCAGCATCAGCTGCACCTCCTGCCGCGATGGGTTTGTCGCCCACGAAGCTATCACCGGACTTCGCGGCCACGACGCGCTTTCAGTGACGATGGCATTACGATCTCGTGACGCGCTTACCAGTCGGCTCGTAACGGCGTCCACAGTCGACGGCCCGTCGAGGAGTTGTCCACAGGCGGGCACATCAAGCGGACGAGGCGGCGCTCGCATCGACAGAGTGGGGGCATGGACGACGAAACGCTGCTGGTGAGTGCCGACGAGAGCCTCACCGATCTGGTGCAGGCCGCGGCCGCCGCCACGGGTGCGCACGTGCAGGTGTGCGCCCGGGCGCGTGCGGCCGTGCGTGGGTGGGCCCGCGCAGGCACGGTGCTGGTCGGGGTCGACGCGGCCCCGGCCGTGGCGGGCCTCGACCTGCCCCTGCGGCTGGGCGTGCACGTGGTCGGGACGAACCCCGGGCAGGTGCTCACCTGGTCGGCGCCGCTGCGCGCCTCGGGGCTCGTGCTGCCCGACCAGGCAGCGATGCTCACGACGCTGCTCGACCCGGCCTCGTCCGCACACGACCAGGGCCGTGCGGACGTGCTGCGCGTTGTCGGTGCGGGCGGCGGTCTGGGCGGCTCGACACTGGCTGCGGGCCTGGCCGTCCGCGGCGCCCGCCGCGGCCTGGCGACGGTGCTCGTCGAGCTCGATCCGTACGGCGGCGGCATCGACCTGATGTTCGGCGCCGAGGACGAGCCGGGATGGCGCTGGGGCGATCTCGCTTCCGCGCGGGGCCACCTGGCCGAGCTGCGCGGACACCTGCCGAGCGTGTGCGGTGTCGACCTCATCGCCGTCGGTCGGGCGACCCCGCTGCCGG
>WRGV01000347.1 GCA_009787035.1 Propionibacteriaceae bacterium
CGTCTACACCGACGTGTGGGTGTCGATGGGCGAGGACAAGGCCCTGTGGGCCGACCGGATCGCCGCGCTGGCCCCGTATCAGGTGAACGCCGCGCTGCTCGCGCGCACCGGCAACCCGGACGTGCAGGTGCTGCACTGTCTGCCCGCGTACCACGACCTGGAGACGTCCATCGGCCGCGACCTGCACGCGCTGACCGGCATGACCGAGTTCGAGATCACCGACGAGGTCTTCGAGGCCAACGCCGACATCATCTTCGACGAGGCCGAGAATCGCATGCACACGATCAAGGCCATCATGGTGGCCAGTCTGGCCTGAGCTCTGGGGGCTCACGCCGCCGTCGGTGCGGCTACGCTGCTTCGATGGCGGCCAGGCGGAGCATGTCGGCTTGGGGTGGGCATGCCGTAGGCCAGGGCGGTGCCGTCGTGCAGCTCGATGACCTTGGCGCGCAGACGCTCGGAGAATGCGGTGGCGATCTCTCCAGGAATCGGCATCATGGGCGACCCGAAGACGACGTGCACATCGGGGTGTCCGCCGACCCAGCGGGCGGCCCCGGCGGGCCAGGCGGCGTGCGCGCCGACCAGGGCGACCGGCAGCGCGGGTACCTGGTGCGAGATGCACAGCGCCGCGGCCCCGGGGTGGAACGTCGCCATGCCGCCGGTGCGCGAGCGCGTGCCCTCGGGGAAGATGAACAGCGGCACGCCGTCGCTCAGCAGCTGCCCCGCCAGGCCCTTGCGGTTGCGCGAGCCGGTGCGGTCGACCGGGAACGCGTTGAAGAACAGCTGCGTCGGACCGGCCATGTACCAGTGCCGGAAGAAGTAGTCGGCCGCGGCGCCCGTCGAGATGCGCTGGGCCAGCCGGCGCGGCAGCGCGCCGAAGATCAGCGGGGCATCGAAGTGCGACGAATGGTTGGCGACCAGGATGAACGGGTCGGCGTTGCCGATCAGGTCGAGGTGCGACACGCCGTGCACGTGCACGCGCAGCAGGCTGAACACCAGCGGCTTCAGCAGCAGCGACTGNGCCANCGCCCGCGGCGCACGGTTCAGCGGCGAGGCGTACCTGCGCTTGTTCGCACCCCAGTCCATCAGCGNCGGCTCCCCGAGATCGCGCGGGACACCGCCACNGGGATCGCCGCCGGCCCGTGCTGGGCGATGAACAGGCCGATGCGCCACTTCAGCGTCGGGACGGACACGGCCCGCCCGGCCGCCGCGTCGCGCAGCGCGGTGCGCGCGACCTCGTCCGCCTTGACCCAGAGGAAGCCCGGCAGGTGTGGACGTTCCACGCCCGAGCGCTCGTGGAACGCCGTCTTGACCCATCCGGGGCACACGGCCGTGGCCTGGACGCCCGTGCCGGACAGTTCGAGCGCGAGCGCCTGCGTGTAGCTGACCACCCAGCGCTTGATCGCCGAATAGTTGCCCGTGTAGATCCAGGCCGACGCCGAGGCGACGTTGATGATGGTCCCGCGCCCGCGCGCGGCCATCGCCCGGGCGGCCGCGTTGCTGAGCACCAGCACCGCGTCCACCATGATGGCCATCGCGTGCCGCTGCTGCGCGACGTCGTCGCTCAGCAGTGAGGCGTGCAGCCCGACGCCGGCGTTGTTGATGCAGATGTCGACGGGGTGGGACGGATCGGTCAGGCGCGCGGCGACGCGTGCCGTCGCCTCAGGATCGGCCAGGTCGGCACTGATCGTCTCGACCGCGACGCCCGACAGCGTGCGGACGTCGTCCGCCACCTCGTCCAAACGCCGCTGGTCGCGCGCGACCAGAACGATGTCCATCCCGTGCCGCGCCAACGCATGCACGAACGCCAGACCGATGCCGGAGGTGCCCCCTGTGACCAACGCCCATGCCATGAGCACCAATCTAGTGGATCGGTTCCAGCGCTGCCGCGCGGCGCATCGTTGTGGTCGTCTGCTGGGCGCCGAAGCCCGGCGCGGCGTCCGTACGGACGTATGCCGTTACGGTAAGGTTCGCCAAAATCACGCTCTCAGCAGAAAATCGGGCATTTCGGGCACTTGCCGGGTCATTACGTGGTTTAACAGAAATGCAGGTTGTGCGCAACCAAGTGCGCACGGCACGCAGGCCCGGGTGTATGTCAGTTCGGTGTCCCTGACGGGGAGTGATGCCGAGCATCTGACATCGCCGTCGCCCCAATGTCGGGGCGGCCCCGGGCCACCAATCTCAGCTGCCTTCCGCCTCAGCAGCTGCGTGCCCTCAATGCGGTCGGACGGACGCTACGCNGCCAGCAGCTCGGCGGTCTGNAGGGCCATCGAGAGCTCCTCGTTGGTCGGCACGACCAGCACGGTGACCGACGANTCNGGCGCCGAGATGANGCGCGGCTGCTTGCTGCGGGCNTCGTTGGCCTGCTCGTCCAGCTTCACGCCCAGGCAGGCCAGGCGCTCGCAGACGTCGTGGCGCAGGCGNACGGAGTTNTCGCCGATGCCNGCCGTGAACGTGATGGCCTGGGCGCCGCCCAGCAGCACGTAGTACGACGCGATGTAGCTGACCAGCCGGTGCACGTACACGTGCCAGCCCAGCGTGGCGGCCGGGTCGCCGGCGTTCATGGCGGCCTCGATGTCGCGCATGTCGGTCATGCCCGTGAGGCCCTTCATGCCCGAGCGCTTGTTGAGCACGTCGGTCAGCTCGTCGATGTCCATGCCCGACTGCTGCATCACGTACTGGTGGATGCCCGGGTCGATGGCGCCGCAGCGGGTGCCCATGACCAGGCCGTCCATCGGCGTCATGCCCAGGGACGTGTCGATCGGGCTGCCCGCGTCGATCGCGGACAGCGACGCGCCGTTGCCCAGGTGGCAGACGATCTGCTTGAGGCCGGTCTGCCCCAGCATCTTGGTGACGACGGACGAGACGTAGCCGTGGCTCGTCCCGTGGAAGCCGTAGCGG
>WRGV01000348.1 GCA_009787035.1 Propionibacteriaceae bacterium
TCCCCGCGGCGGCATCGGTCACCGACGTGACCACCGTCGAGTTGGTCGAGCTCAGGTTGGTCAGCTCGTACGTGAAATACACCGTCGCCCCGGACGCGACGGGCATTCCGGACGGGAGCGGCGTCTGTCGGGCCGCATCGGCGTAGGCGAGCGTCGTGACGCTGAAGTCGGCCTGAGGTGGCGTGCAGGCACCCGTCGGGACGGCGATCGTCCGGGAATACTGCGAGGGCTGCAGCTGGTTGGTCAGCCCGCCCGACTGCGTCTGTACGCGCAAGTTGCCCGCCGGCATCGTCCCGTCCGCGTTGAGGAACGACGACAGCTGCGTCTGCGAGAGCGTGATCTGGGCGGTCGGGCCGGTGAAACCGCTCATGCTGCCCAGATAGGTCTCGGCCTTGGTGGTGGCCGTCCAGTACACGTCGATGGTCAGCGGCGCCGTCGGGACGCTGCTGGTCGGTGCGACCAGCCCCAGCTGCAGCACGCAGCTGCTGCCCTGCCAGCCCAGCGAATCCGAGGTGGGGTACCAGGTGTCGATGAACTGCTTGTTGCCGGTCACGGTGAGCATCGAGTTTTGCTGGTTGCCGGTCTCTTCGGAGGTGGTGTTCGAGTTGCTGAACGTGTTGGGGCCCATCGTGTTGCGCGTGGCCGTGGTGAGGTTCGCGTCGTGCAACCAGATGGCCGAGGCGGTGAAGCCGTCGAAGTAGTTGTCTTGGATGTAGATGCCGTTGGCCGTGGTCGAGTCGTTGTTGTAGGCGACGCTGACCGCGTGCGGCTCGTTGAGGGAGGTGTTGTTGATGAACGTGTTGTGCTGGATGTAGTTGTTCGAGCTGTTCTGGACGTGGTACAGCAGGATCAACGCACAGTAGTCGTTGCCGGCGTTCGTACAAGCCCCGGAGTTGGTGATCGTGTTGTTGTGGAAGTTCATGTTGGCGATCGACACATGGGTGTTCAAGGCCATCGACAGCACGACGGCGTCCGTGTCGGTGCCCTTCTTGAGGTTGGTGAAGGTGCAGTTGGTGATCTCCAAGCCGTTGACGTTGGAGTTGTCGTAGAAGTCGATGGCGATGTTCACGCAGCCGGAGCTGTCGCTCGAACCGCACGACGTGTTGGTCGAACTGGCGGTGGAGGTGAACGTGATGTTGGTGATGGTGACATCCTGGGTCTGGGCGCTCTGGGTCGGTCCCGGGTGGAAGCACACCGCCGCCGAGTTGCAGTTCTCATCGCCGGAGTTGTAGAGGTTGCCGACGGTGTAGTTGGAGAAGATGATGTGCTGGGCGCCGTTTTGGATCACCAGGAACTGTTGGATCCAGTAGCCGGTCATCGGGAGCGTCTGCCCGCCGCTGACCGTGACGTACTGCGACGTGTTGGATATCACGATCGACGACATGCCGTTCATGATGTTGAGCGTGTTCAGCAGATGCACGCCGGTGTCGTAGCTCGTGCCCGCGTAGTTGATGTAGAAGCTGGTCCGGTCACCGCCGGGTGTGACGAATGTCAGGGCCTGCTTCAGGTCCACGGTCATCGGGGCGGTGATCGTGTAGTAGGAGCCCGCGTTCCCCGACAGCGGGTTGATGGCGGCGGTGGTCATGTAGTGGGAGTTCGAGCCGTCGACGGTGATCGTGCAGCCGGCGGGGTTGCTCGCGCAGGTCGCGGCGAAGTCGGTCGCCAGCGTCACGGTCATGATGTTCGAGGGGGTTGAGTTCGCGTTGGCGGCCGTCATCGCAGCCCCCAGCGAGCACTGGTTGTTCGAGGACGTGGAGGGGTCGTACGAGTCGTCGCCGGGTGTGCAGGATCCGTCGGCGTAGCCGAAGGTGTTGTTGTTGACGTAGTACGTGTTGGCATCCCCGGCGGCGGCCGCTGTGCCAGCGCTGACGAGCGTCGTGGCTGCAAGCAGGACCACCGCCATGAAAACGGCTGCTGTCGCAGGGCGGGCTTTCATAGAGTGGCTCCTTGATCGACACCCCGCGCCCCGGAAGGAGGGGGTGTTGCTTCGTAGCGGCGAGTCACTCATCGCGCGCTTGTGCGCGACTTTAGCCCAAGGCGCCAAACGCGCCTCAGCGTCCCGGCGTCCAGACGGTGTGCGGCGAGCGGTCGTCCAGGCCGAGCCCGATGCGCAGGTATTCGGCGGCGAACTGGCCCTGCATCAGCAGACTGATGTAGCGGTCGACGGGGTCGGCGGTGGGGTCGAGGCATTGGATGCGGACGTGGCGCAGCCCGCGCTGGGTCGCCATGTCCACCAGCATCGCCAGGTCGGTTTCGGACGTGCGCCCCGGCGTCTGGTCCTCCATCGTCACGAGCACCGGGCGCAGGCCGTGGTCCGGGTCGTCGAACATGTCGGGCACCGCGGCCTGGCGCAGCACGGGGATGAGCTCGTCGGCGGGGGCGGCGAAGCCGGCCCGTCCGGACGCATGCCGCAGCGCCTCGGTGACGCGTCGGGCGGCCCGAGCGGCGAGCACCGATCCGCCCCACAGGACGGGCACGGCCTCGGCCAGCGCGACCGCCACGTCCTTGGCCGGATTGGTGGACAGGTCGCGGTGCGGGCTGCACGTCTCGGCCACCAGGTCGGCGGCGCGGGCGACGGCCTCGGTCACCACGCGCGGGCCGAGGCCCACGGCGTGCAGCACCTGCAGCAGCATGACGGCCGCTGCCAGCGGGTCGCCGGTGCGCACGGGCAGCCGGACGGTGCTGGACGAGGCGGACGCGGCGGCGATGGGCGAGTCGTCCGGGGCGGCCACGAGCAGGCAGCATCCACGGCGCACGGCCTCGACGACGGTGCTGAGCAGCTCGCCGGATCCGCCGCTGCCCTGCGCGACGACCAGGTCGAGCGGGCCGGCCCAGCCGGGCAGCCCGGCGAACCCCCAGGCCAGCATCGGGGCGGGGCAGGTCGTCTCGATGACGGC
>WRGV01000349.1 GCA_009787035.1 Propionibacteriaceae bacterium
CAGGCCGATGCCGCGGTCGTGGCCGCGGCGCAGCAGGCGGGTGCCCGGCTGGAGACGGGGGCCGGTGTGCGTCGGCTGCTGTTCGACGGGCGCGGGCGAGCCTGTGGGGTCGAGCTGGCGGACGGACGGACTCTGCGGGCCGACGTGGTCGTGGATGCCAGCGGACCGTCCTCGCGCCTGGGCGAGCAGGTGGGCCTGCCGCGCCGGCAGGGCTTCCCGATGGGCGTGGCGGTGCGCAGCTACCTGCGGACGGCGCCGGGATGCGGGCCCGATCCGTCGCTGCTGCATTCGTGGCTGGCGTTGCAGGGGGCGGACGGGGTGCGTCTGCCGGGTTACGGCTGGATCTTCCCGCTGGGCGACGGGCTGTTCAACGTCGGGGTGGGGCAGCTGTCGACGTCGGCGAGCTTCCGGCGCACCGACTACCGCGCGCTGCTGCAGCGCTTCGTCGCGTCGCTGCCGCCCGGGTGGGGCATGTCCTGGGTGGGCGAGCCGCGTCCGGCGCGGGGCTGTGGCGATGCGGGCCTGGTGGCCGAGGCGACGGCGACGCCGGTCATCTCCGGGGCGGCGCTGCCGATGGGTTTCGACCGCGCGGTGGCGTACCGGCGCGGGGTGCTGTTGGTCGGGGATGCGGCCGGTCTGGTCAACCCGTTCAACGGCGAGGGTGTGAGCTATGCGCTGGAGTCGGGGCTGCTCGCGGGCCGGGCGATCGCGCAGGCCGCGGACGCCCCGGGCGGCTGGGGCGGCGCGGCGTCCGAACGCGCGCTGCAGGGCTATCACCACGCGCTGGCTGACGCTCTGCGCGGCTACTACCGACTGGGCCGGGGCTTCACGCGGCTGATCGCGCACGACGCCGTCATGCGGGCCGGCCTGCGCTGGGTTTTGCCGCATCCGGTGCCCATGGCACCGGTCAATCGTCTGATGGCGAATCTGCTTGCCGAAACGGGAGGCGGGCCCACAGATAGGGTGGTGCGAGGTCTCCAGCTGCTGGCGAGGGCGGTATGATTCAGCCTGAGGATGTTTGCGCGCCCGCCTGTGGCGCGCGTCGCGAGGCAGCAGCCGGCTGGGGCGCGACGAGGCGCTCGGTATGCCGGCGACCGACGAGGGGGTAGGACACGATGAGTCCATATGTGCCTGTGCTCGGGCTGATGCTGTTGGCGGGGATTTTCGTCAGCGTGGCGATGTTCCTGAGCTCCCGGGTGGGGCCCCGGCGCTTCAACCGGAGCAAGTACGACTCGTTCGAGTGCGGCATCGAGCCGACGCCGGCGCCGGTGGGCGGCGGCCGGTTCGACGTGAAGTACTACGTCACCGCCATGCTGTTCATCGTCTTCGACATCGAGGTGGTGTTCCTGTACCCGTGGGCGGTGGCCTTCGACAAGCTGGGGACGTTCGCGGTGGTCGAGATGGCGATCTTCATCGTGACGGTGTTCGTCGTGTATCTGTACGTGCTGCGCCGCGGCGGCCTGGAGTGGGACTGACGGTAGGAAGGCTGACGTAATGGGATTGGAAGAGCGTGTTCCGGCCGGCATCCTGCTGACGACCGTGGAGGCCGCGGCCGGATGGGTGCGGCGGACGTCATTTTGGCCGCTGACGATGGGTTTGGCCTGCTGCGCGATCGAGATGATCAGCTACGGCGGCGCCCGCTACGATGCGGCCCGCTGGGGCCAGGAGGTGTTCCGCGCCTCGCCGCGCCAGGCCGATCTGATGATCGTCTCCGGGCGGGTGAGCCAGAAGATGGCCCCCGTCGTGCGGCGGCTGTACGACCAGATGCCGGAGCCCAAGTGGGTCATGGCGATGGGGGCGTGCGCGTCCAGCGGCGGCATCTTCAACAACTACGCGATCGTCCAGGGCGTCGATCACATCGTGCCGGTCGACATCTACGTGCCGGGCTGCCCGCCGCGTCCTGACCAGCTGATCGATGCCATGTTCAAACTCAAGGAGAACGAGGTGCGCCACCTGCCGATCGGCGCGGACGCCATCGCCGCACGCGAGGCGGCCGAGGCGGCGGCGCTGCAGGCCCCGGCCACCATCGAGCAGAAAGGGCTGATGCGATGACCCAGCCGGTTGACAGACCATCCGGGCTGCCGGCGTCGTCGGTGCCGGACACCTCCGTGCTCGGGGTCGCGGGCACGCGCGACGGCGTTTTTGGCGTCGATGGCCTTTCGTCCGAGGTGAGCGGCTTCGGCGGCATGCACCAGGCGATCATGCTGCCGGAGGCGTCCCAGCCCCCGTACGGCGGCTGGTTCGACCTGGTCGCGCGGCAGATCCGCACGGTGGCACCGCAGGCCATCCTGCAGGTCGTCGTGTACCGCGGCGAGGTCACCTTCTATATCGACCGCACGCAGCTGACCGAGCTGGTGAAGCATCTGCGCGACGACGAGGGGCTGCGCTTCGAGGCGCTGATGAGCGTGCACGGCGTGCACTACCCGGCGCAGGTCGGCAGCGAGTTCCACGTCATCTACGAGCTGATGTCGATGACGCACAACCGGCGGATCCGGCTGGAGACGATGTGCCCGGCGTCCGACCCGCATGTGCCGAGCGTCGTGGCGACGTACCCCATGGCCAACTACGACGAGCGCGAGGTCTGGGACATGTTCGGCGTGATCTTCGACGGACACCCGGGGCTGACGCGCATTCTGATGCCGGACGACTGGGTGGGTCACCCCCTGCGCAAGGACTATCCGCTGGGCGGTGTGCCCCTGGAGTTCAAGGGTGCCGTGGTGCCGCCGGTCGACCAGAGGGAGAACAAGGCGCGATGAGCGAGCCAATCATCACCCCGGACGAGGCACAGCCCCGAGACGATGCGGTGTACACCCCCGATGCGACGTTGTTCGCACAGCCGGACGATCCGGAGGGCGCAAGCCAGTACCTGGCGGGCGGCGCCGACTGGG
>WRGV01000350.1 GCA_009787035.1 Propionibacteriaceae bacterium
GCCGCCGCCCGAGCTGTCGTGGCGGCCCGGGCCGGGGCTGGCGGATCCCCGCCGCCGGTGCCGTCTCAGCCGTCGGTGTCGGTGACGCCGACGATGGCGGCGTACGGCATCGTGCCGCCGTCCGGAATGGTGCCGCGGTCGGGCATGGTGCCTGCGTCCGGCATGGCATCGCCGTCCGGGCAGGCGTCCCCGACCGCGCGCGACATCCGGCATCCGCGAAAGGCCGTCGCCAGGGCACCCCTGATCGCCAGGGCGCCACGGATCGCCGGAGTGCTGTTTGGTGTGGCGATTCTGGTGAACGTCGTCTGGGGCACCGTCGCGGCGTCCGGCGTCCTTGAGGGACGACAGTACGGTGTCCAGCAGCAGTATTGGAATGAGAACGGTCAATTCGTCAACACGCAGTCTGTCCCGCCGGCGTGGTGGGCTCTGTTCCATTGGGCGCCCTGGCCGTGGGAGGCGCTGGGCCAGCGCGGCGACTACCTGCGGTTCACCTTCTTCGGCACGCCCGTGTCGCAGAGCGGCGCTGCTCTCGGGGTGGTCGCGATCGTCTCGTGCTGCGCACTGGTGGTCGCCTGCGTGACCAGTCTGGTCGCGGCCCGCACCCGTCGCAAGACCTGGTTGATCTGTGCGTTGGCTGCCATCGGTGTGTGCGCGTTGCCGTTCGCGATCTGGGTGTTCACGTGGTGGAACAGGCTGTCAGGCGTGGCGCTGGTCTGGCTGGAGGGCATGCTGCTCCCCGTGGTCGCGACCGCGGTGATCGGCTGCGTGGCCGCGTTGCGTCCCGGGAATCGTCGTCTGGCGGCGCGGGTGCGCTGGGCCGGTGTGCTCTTGCTGGAAGCGGCGGCCATCTGCGCCTATAGGGTTGATGGGTCGTCGTTCTCGAATGGCAGTGCCGTCGAGTTCGTGCCCTATCTCCTCGTGGTTGCGGGTGCGCTGGTCTTGCTGTTGCATGTGACGGCAGATCCGGTGGTGCAACGCCCCGCATCGCCGCCGTCGAGCCCGGACGTTCGCGGCTGAGTCGGTAGGCTACGCGGGCGAGCCGGTAGGCTTGGAGATTGTGCTGAATCGGACCGACGTCGACGCGAGGCGGCCCGTCGTGTCGTTCGTGCGGCGCAGCCCGCGGATGAACGCGTCGCAGGCGATGGCCTGGGAGCGCTGGCATACCCGCTATCTGGTGCCGGGGCTGCCGCGGCTGGACGCCGGGCTCAAGCGGGCGCCCCGCAACCCGCGCGACGAGCCGGGGTTGCCGGTGGCCGCCGTGCAGCTGGCCCCGCAGCCGCCGCTCGACCTGGAGGCGCTGTTCGGGCGCACGGCACCCCTCGGTGTCGAGATCGGCTCCGGGTCGGGCGAGAATCTGGCCGCGGTCGCCGCGGCGCGGCCGGGCTGGAACCTGCTCGGCTTCGAGGTGTACGAGAAGGCGCTGGCCAGCACCATGGGGCGCCTCGCGAAACAGGACGCTGACTTCGTCAAACTCATCTGCGCCGACGGCGTGGGTGGACTGGAGTTGCTGCTGGAGCCCGGCAGCGTGGCCGAGGTCTGGACATACTTCCCCGACCCCTGGCACAAGGCGCGCCACCACAAGCGGCGCCTGATCAGCCCGGACTTCGCGGCGCTGGTCGCCTCGCGCCTGGCGCCCGGGGGTCGCTGGCGCCTGGCCACCGACTGGGACGACTACGCCGACGCCATCGCCGAAGTGCTCGCCGGATGCCCCGGGCTGACCGACGAGTATGCGGGACAGGCGACGCCGCGTCCCCCCGAGCGGTCCCGCACCAAGTTCGAGCGGCGGGGCCTGGACGCCGGGCGCACGATCCACGAGTTCAGCTGGATCAAGGCGACGCCAGAAATGGGACAAACGCGCACCCAGTCGGCCGGGACGGCCGTTTCGGGACGTTTCGGGGCGTCTGGCATCGAGTTTGTCCCACAATCGGGATCGCTTCCAGATTCTGGGGTCGCCGATGGTGTGGGACAAACGCGCAGCCAGTCGGCCGGGACGGCCGTTTCGGGACGTTTCGGGGCGTCTGGCATCGAGTTTGTCCCAGAATCGGGATCGCCGCGATGCGCGGAGGTGCCGCGATGACCCGCTGGCGCCTCGATCTGGCCTACGACGGCACCCAGTTTCGCGGCTGGGCCGTCCAGCCCGGCCTGCGCACCGTGCAGGGCACGCTGGAGCACTGGATCACGCTGATCCTGCGACTGGACGAGCCGGCCCAACTGGTGGTCGCCGGGCGCACCGACGCCGGTGTGCACGCCCGCGGGCAGGTTGCCCACGTCGATCTGCCCGACGCGCTGGACGAGACCGTCGGGGCGACGCTGGCGCACCGGCTGCACCGCGTGCTGCCGCCCGACATCGTGCTGCGCGACCTGACGCGAGCCCCCGACGGCTTCGATGCCCGGTTCTCTGCCTTGTGGCGGCGGTATTGCTACCGGTTGTGGGACGCCCAGTCGCATCCGGATCCGCTGCTGCGCACCCAGGTCGAGCAGGTGGGTCCACCGCTCGATGTGGCCGCGATGGACGCCGCCGGGGCGACGCTGACCGGCCTGCGCGACTTCGCCGCATTCTGCAAGCACCGCGAGGGCGCGACGACGATCCGGACGCTGCAGCGCCTGTCGGCCGCGCGGGCCGACGACGCGTGCGGCACCATCGAGATCTGGGCGCAGGCCGACGCCTTCTGCCATTCGATGGTGCGCTGCCTGGCGGGCGCGCTCGTCGCAGTCGGCTCCGGGCGGCGCGACCTGGACTGGCTGGCGCGTGTCGCGTCGCGCAGCCACCGCGCCGGCGATGTGCCCGCGCTGGCCGCGGCCGGCCTGACGCTGGAGCGCGTCGCGTACCCGCCCGACGACCAGCTGGCCGCCCGCGCCGTCCAGGCCCGCAACCGGC
>WRGV01000351.1 GCA_009787035.1 Propionibacteriaceae bacterium
CCGGACGATCCGCGCACCCTGGCCGGCCTGGTGCTGGGCGACGGACACATGTCCGGCTGCCTGGACTCGCTGGCCGTCCACCGCGACGAGATCGTGCGGCTGGTCCGGCGCGGGGCGCCGCTGCTGGGCTTCGGCGCCGGCGCGATGGCGGTGTCGCGGCACGCGATCGCCGGCGGCACGCTGTTCCAGGGCCGCACCGTGGCGCCGCCGCAGGCCTCGCACGGCCTGGACGAGGTGACCGTCCGCGACGGCCTCGGGCTCATCGGCGTCACCGTCGAGACGCATGCCGACACCGCGCTCGTGCTCGAACGGGCCATCGCCGCGCTGCACATCGGCCAGGCGGCCTCGGCCGTCACGCTCGACGAGGGCGTGTGCCTGGGCGTGGACGAGGTGAGCGGACGCACGCACGTGTACGGAGCGGGCGTCCTCACCTGGATCACCCAGCACGGCGACCAGACGACGCTGCGGTACGAAACCGCCTCCGGCGAGTCCACCCCCGCCCCCGAGTTGTGAGCACGACGCTGCCTGCGTTGGTCCGTCTCTTGCGTGTGTCCAACACGCGGCGAAACGTCCCGCCTTGGCAGCCCCGCGCTCACATCGAATACGTTTAGCGCGGGCACGACGCTGCCTGCCGCGGCGGCTCGACCGCCTTGGCAGCCTCGCGTTCACATCGAGTACGTTTGGCGCCCGAGACGTCCAGAATTCGCGCGCGTGTGACAAACTTGCTCCATGCAGATCCTCGTAGTGGACGACGACCAGGCGGTGCGCGATTCGCTCGCCCGCTCGCTGCAGTACAACGGCTACGAGATCATCACGGCCGAGGACGGGCTGGCCGCGCTGGCCAAGCTGTCGTCGGTGCGTCCGGACGCCGTGATCATGGACGTCATGATGCCGCGGCTGGACGGCCTGGAGACCACGCGGATGCTGCGCCAGAACGGCAACGACGTGCCGATCATGATCCTGACGGCCCGCGACGCGGTGGACGACCGCGTGGACGGCCTGGACGCCGGCGCCGACGACTACATGGTCAAGCCGTTCGCACTGGACGAGCTCTTGGCCCGCCTGCGGGCGCTGACGCGGCGCTCGCGTCCGGACGGCAGCGCCAATGTCCCCGAACTGCTCGCCTTCTCGGACCTGTCGCTGGACACGCGCACGCGCGAGGTGTCCCGCGCGGGCCAGCAGATCACGCTGACGCGCACCGAGTTCGCGCTGCTGCAGACGTTCCTGGAGCACCCGCGCCAGGTGCTCGACCGCAACTGGCTGCTCAACGAAGTCTGGGGTTTCGACTTCCCGACAACGGCAAACTCTCTTGAGGTCTACATCGGCTACCTGCGCCGCAAGACCGAGCTGGACGAGGCGCCACGGCTGATTCACACGGTGCGTGGCGTCGGATACGTGCTGCGGGAATCCGAGCAGTGACCGAGACCCCCGCCCCCGAGTTCGCGGATCGGCACGCGCGTCTGCGCGAGGCCGTGGTGGGACGCTCGCTGCTGGGACGATTCTCGCGCCTGACGGCCCTGCTGGTCGCGCTGTCGGCCATCGTCTTGTCCCTGTCGAGCTACTTCGTCGCCCGGTATTCGCTGGAGCACGAGCTGGATCTGGAGCTGCTCTCGGTGGCCAACACGACCGCCGATTCGATCAGCAACGACATGCGCGGCATGGGCGGCCTGAACAACAGCGCGCTGTCGACGTCCGACGTCGTCCTCGTGCTGCTGCGCGCCGACAAGGGGCAGTCGACGGTGCCCAACGAGCAGGTCAGCTTCCAGATTTCGGACGCCGATCTGGCCATCGCCCGTACTCAGATGGGCTATTCGGCGCGGACGACGCTGGCGAGCGACGGCCAGGAATACCGGGTTGTCGCGGTGCCGCTGCAGATCGACTCGACCCGGTACGCGGTCGTGCTGGCCCGGTCGATGGGCCCCATGCTGGCCACGCTGCGCCAGCTGCGCGAGCTGTTCCTCGGCGCGAGCCTGGCGTTCATCGCCGCCGCCGCGGTGGTCGGCTACCAGTCGGGACGGCGCGTCGTCCAGCCGCTGCAAGAGCTGTCCACAGCCGTGAAGCGCATCACCGAGACGGACCAACTCGTCCCGGTGGGGCACCACTCCGGCAGCGAGGTCGGCGAGCTGGCACGGTCGTTCGACTCGATGATGGACTCGCTGCGCACGTCGCGCGAGCGCCAGAAGCGCCTGATCGCCGACGCGGGGCACGAGCTGCGCACGCCGCTGACGTCCATGCGCACCAACGTCGAGCTGCTGGTGGCCGACGAGAACACCGGCATGCTGCCGCCGGGCGCGCGCCAGGAGATCCTGGCGGACGTGGCCGCCCAGCTCGGCGAGTTCACGTCGCTGGTCGGCGACCTGGTGCAGCTGTCGCGCGACGAGGTCGTCACGCGCAGCCCCGAGCCGCTGAACTTCGCGGACGTCATCCGCAACGCTGTCGCCCGGGCGCAGCGGCGCGGCCACTGGCTGACCTTCGACGTGCAGCTGGAGCCGTACTTCGTCGTCGGCGACTCGCAGGCGCTGGAGCGCGCGGTCACCAACCTGCTCGACAACGCGGTCAAGTTCTCGCCGCAGGACGGCACGGTGTTCGTCGGGCTGCGCGATGGCGTGCTGACGGTCGCGGACCAGGGGCCCGGCATCTCGGACGAGGACCTGCCCAAGATCTTCGACCGGTTCTACCGCTCCGACAAGGCCCGGAACACCCCGGGCACGGGGTTGGGCCTGTCGATGGTCGACCACACCATCACCGCCCACGGCGGCACCGTCACGGCCGCCAACACCGCCATCGGCCACGGCGCCGTCTTCACCGTCACCCTGCCGCCCGCCCCGGACGAGGCGCTCGCGACGCTCGACGAGGACGAGTGAGCACG
>WRGV01000352.1 GCA_009787035.1 Propionibacteriaceae bacterium
TGAAGCCAGCGCGTCTGCCATTCCGCCACTCGCGCATCGTTCCCGAAGGAAATCAGCTCCATGAGGCTAGCACGTCTGGGGCGGACAACACAACGCGCCCGATGACCAGGCGCATGCTGGGGCGGCCGCGCTAGCCTGGATGCATGACCGATCTGTCCGCCGAACCTGTCCTGGCCGTCCGTCGTCCCACCCGGAAGGTGCCGCTCGGGTCGATCTCGGTGGGCGGGGATGCGCCGATCACCGTGCAGACGATGTGCACGACGCCGACGCACGACGTGGATGCCACGTTGCGCCAGATCGCCGAGTGCACCGCTGCCGGCTGCGACATCATCCGAGTGGCCTGCCCCCGCCAGGAGGACGCCGACGCGTTGGCTGCGATCGTCGCCAAGTGCCCGATCCCGCTGATCGCGGACATCCACTTCCAGCCGCGCTACGTCTTCGAGGCCATCGAGGCGGGCTGCGCGGGCGTGCGCGTCAACCCCGGCAACATCAAGGCCTTCGACGACCAGATCGCCCAGATCGCCCGGGCCGCGACGCAGCACGGTACGTCGCTGCGCATCGGCATCAACGCCGGCTCGCTCGATCCTCGCCTGCTGGCCAAGTACGGCAAGGCCACCCCCGAGGCGCTCGTCGAATCGGCGCTGGACGAGGCGCACCTGTTCGAAGAGGTCGGCTTCTACGACTTCGCGATCTCGGTCAAACACCACGACGTCGTCACGACGATCGAGGCCTATCGCCAGCTGTCGGCGGCCTGCGACTACCCGCTGCACCTGGGGGTCACCGAGGCCGGGCCGACGCTGCAGGGCACCGTCAAGAGCTGCGCCGCCTTCGGCGTGCTGCTGTCCGAAGGCATCGGCGACACCATCCGGGTGTCGCTGTCGGCCCCGCCCGTGGACGAGGTGGTCGTCGGCGTGCAGCTGTTGCAGAGCCTGCACCTGCGTCCGCGCACGCTGGAGATCGTCTCGTGCCCCACCTGCGGACGCTGCCAGGTGGATGTCTTCACGCTGGCCCGCCAGGTCGAAGAGGGGCTGAAGGGGCTGGATGTGCCGCTGCGCGTGGCCGTGATGGGCTGCATCGTCAACGGCCCGGGCGAGGCCCGCGAGGCCGATCTGGGGGTCGCCTCCGGCAATGGCAAGGGGCAGATCTTCGTGCGCGGCCAGGTGATCGACACGGTGCCGGAGGCCGACATCGTGCCGACGTTGCTTGCTCATGCGCGCAGGCTGGCGGCGGCGACAGCGTGATGCTGGGCGGGTCGCTGGCGCGATGCGGACGGTCGCGGGCATAGCGTGATGGCGTGAGGGTATTCGCGGGCACACGGCTGGTGACGCTGGCTGAGTCGGATCGTCCGCGCCTGGCCGAGCTGCTCGACACCGATCCGGTGCAGCACATNTTCCTGTCCAGTCGCGTGGCGCAGTTCGGCCTGGCGCCCGACCGGCTGGGCTGTCCGGTCTTGGGGTTCGAGCGGCGCGGGCGGCTGGTCGCCGTGCTGCACTGCGGCAGCAACCTGTTCCTGGTGGGGGACGATCCGGATGCGCTGGACGCCTTCGTCGGCGCGCTGGGGCGCCGCATGCAGACGCAGTCGATCGTCGGCCCGTCCGCCGTCATCCCCGCCTTCCTCGACCGACTGCAGCGGCGGTGGGGACCCAGCTGGTCGGGTGCGCGCAGCATCCGTCCGCATCAACCGGTCATGCGCATCGACACGGACGCCACGGTGCCTCCCGATGCGCGCGTGCGCCGCATCGAGCTGCCCGATGCCGGGCCGTACTTCGAGGCGGCCGTGAAGATGTACACCGAAGAGGTCGGCGCCAGCCCGTTGGACGCTTCGAACAGCTACCGCTTCTACGTGCACAGTCTGATCCGCGCCGGGCGCTGCTTCGGCGCCGTCCATAAGGACCAGTCCGGTCTGGATCGCGTGTGGTTCAAGGCCGATATCGGGGCGATCGACCGGCAGTACTGCCAGATCCAGGGCGTCTGGTTGGCGCCCTCGCTGCGGGGGCGGGGGCTGTCCGAGCCGGCCATGGCCCAGGCGGTCGCGCTGGCCCGGCGCAGCTGGCCGGTCGTGTCGCTGTACGTCAACTCGTTCAACACCCGGGCGCTGCGCCTGTACCAGCACATCGGATTCCGGCAGGTCGGCGAGCTGGCCACTGTGTTGTTCTGAGCGGTGTCGTCCGGACCCAGCCGGTGGTCGCTGCTCGCGACGTCCAGACGCAGCATGTAGCCTTGCCCCGTGCCCAGAATGCTGGCGGACCTCACCCCCTTGCGCCGCTCGCCGGAGTTTCGGCGCCTGTGGTGGGGCCTGGGACTGGCCAACATCGGCACGGCGCTGACGGCCACCGCCGTCGGCCTGCAGGTCTACCAGATCACGCACTCGACGTTCGCCGTCGGCCTGATCGGGGCGGCCGGCCTGGTGCCGGTGATCGTGCTGGGGTTGTACGGAGGTGCGCTGGCCGACACGTACGACCGCCGCAAGGTTGCGCTCATCGCGTCGGTGATCATGTGGATGGCCACGCTCGGCATCGTGACGCAGGCGTTCCTGGGGCTCAACCGGGCCTGGATGCTGTACGTGCTCGTGGCCGTGCAGGCCGGGGCCTCGGCGGTCAACAGCCCGGCCCGCTCGGCGATCATTCCGCGGCTGGTCTCGATGGAGCTGCTGCCTGCCGCCAACGCGCTCAACATGGTGACGACGACGCTGTCGGCACTGATCGGCCCGATGATCGGGGCCTCGCTCGTGGCGGCGTTCGGGTACGCGCATACGTACCTCATCGACGCCGTGACGTTCACGTTCGCGCTGTATGCGATCGTCCGGCTGCCCGCGATGCCGCCGGGCCAGCCGGACGAGGCACCCGCCGCGCC
>WRGV01000353.1 GCA_009787035.1 Propionibacteriaceae bacterium
ACCCGCCTGCTGCGCCGCGGCCACGACCGCGGCATCGGCCTGCGCGCGCGGCACCACGTAGGCCGCGGCCGGAAGATCGTCCACGCCCGACGGCCAGCGGTAGACGTGCGCCCGCTCATCGGCGCCGTAGCCCGCCAGGCCGTCCACGCGATGCCAGCCGGGGCACGGCGTCACCCCCAACCGGTCCAGCGCCCGCACCGCGCGCGGCGTCAGCGCATCGCCGCACGGCTTGTGCCGCGGCCACTGCGCCGACTTTTCCAGCACAAGAACGTCCAGACCCGCCCGGGCGCACGCGATCGCCGTCGCGCCGCCGGCTGGGCCTGCGCCCACCACCAGCACCGTCGCGCCCGCGTCGTCCATGCGTCCTCACAATCTGCGATCAGTGTTCCAGTTTACGGTGGACGCCTAGCGCTCGTGGCCCGTGACCACCCTGAAACCGGGTGGCGCGGGCGGGCCGCAAGCGCGGATAATCGACGAAGAGCACACCGCAGAAAGGAACGGCATGGCACGGTATCAGCAGGCGGAACGGTTGCGGGGGGTTCGCTATGACGTGCGCGGAGCCAACATGGTCGAGGCGCAACGCATGGAGGCCATGGGCGAGCGCATTCTCAAGCTCAACATCGGCAACCTGTCCCCCTTCGGCTTCAAGACGCCCGAGGCGATCGTCCGCTCGGTCGTCGCGCACCTGCCCGAATCCGAGGGCTACTCCGACTCGCAGGGCATCTACAGCGCCCGCACCGCCGTCGCCAGCTACTACCAGTCGTTCGGCCTCGACGTCGACGTCAACCAGGTCTGGCTCGGCAACGGCGTCTCCGAGCTCATCTCGATGGTGCTGCAGAGCATGATCAACCCCGGCGACGAGGTGCTGATCCCCGCCCCCGACTACCCGTTGTGGACGGCCCAGGCCACCCTGACCGGCGGGAACGCCGTGCACTATCTGTGCGACGAGGACAACGGCTGGAACCCCGACGTCGCCGACCTGGCGTCCAAGATCACCAACCGCACCCGCGCCATCGTCCTCATCAACCCCAACAACCCCACCGGCGCCGTCTACTCGTCCGCCGTCGTCCAGCAGATCGTCGACCTCGCCCGCGCGCACAACCTCGTGCTGCTGTCGGACGAGATCTACGAGAAGATCATCTTCGAAGGCACCCACACCCACACCGCCTCGCTGGCCGGGGACGACGTGCTGTGCCTCACGTTCTCCGGCCTGTCCAAGGCCTACCGCGCCTGCGGCTACCGCGCCGGCTGGGTCGTCGCCACCGGCCCGCTGGGCCAGGCCGAGAGCCTGCTCGAAGGGCTCCAGCTGCTGGCGAACATGCGGATGTGCGCTAACGTGCCCGCCCAGCACGCCATCCAGACGGCCCTGGGCGGCTACCAGAGCATCGACGCGCTGTGCGTGCCCGGCGGACGCTTCCACGACCAGCTCAAGCTTGCGCACGAGCTGCTCGTCGCGATCCCCGGCGTCACGTGCGTGCCCGCCAAGGGCGCGCTGTACCTGTTCCCCAAGCTGTCGCCCGAGGTCTACCCCATCGAGGACGACGAGGCGTGGGCCTTCGACCTCCTGCGCCAGCAGAAGATCCTCGTCAGCCACGGACGCGGGTTCAACTGGCCCGACCCCGACCACTTCCGCCTCGTCGCCCTGCCCGAGGAGGACGTCCTGCGCCTGGCCATCCAGCGCATCGCCGACTTCCTGGAGACGCTGCGGTAACTCGCATCTGTGTGCGTTCCGGCCGCGAAGGACGTTCGTCGCGGCACCGCTGCGGTCAGCTCCGGTCGGCATGCCGCTCGTGAGCGTTCTTCTCCGCCTGCGCGCACGGGGTCTGCGCCGCGTGTGGCACGATTGCTGGCGTGCTGAATACCGAAACGCCCGTGCGCGCAAGCCTGGCCAAGCAACCCGACGACGTGTCGGCGATGTTCGACGCGACCGCGCAGCGGTACGACCTCATGAACACGCTGGCGTCGGTCGGACAGGACCACCTGTGGCGCATCGCCACCACACGCGCACTGGGCATCGTGCCTGGTGAACGCGTGCTCGACCTGGCGGCCGGCACCGGGACGTCGTCCGTCCCCCTGGCGCGGGCCGGGGCGATCGTGACGGCCGCCGACCGGTCGGTGGGCATGGTGTCCGTCGGGCAGGTGCGGCACCCGGGGCTCCAGTTCGTCGTCGCCGACGCCGAGGCGCTGCCGTTCGAGGACGCGTCGTTCGACGCCGTCACCATCAGCTTCGGACTGCGCAACGTGCAGCATCCGGACGTCGCGCTGCGCGAGATGTGGCGCGTGGTGCGCCCCGGCGGGCGGCTGGTCGTGTGCGAGTTCTCCACACCACCGAACGCGGCACTGCGGGCCGGCTACCGGCTGTGGCTGACGCAGGTGCTGTCGCGGCTGGCGCGCCTGGGGTCGAACCCGGCCAGCTACGACTATCTCGTCGAATCGATCCTGGCGTGGCGCGACCAGCGCGGCGTGGCGCGCCTGCTGCGCACCTGCGGGTGGACGGACGTCGCCTGGCGCAACCTGAGCGTCGGCATCGTGGCCCTGCACCGCGCCATCCGGCCCGAGGCCGCCTGATGGCCACGCGGGCCCAATGGATCGAGGGCGCGCGGCTGCGCACCCTGCCGCTGGCCGTGTCGTCCGTCATCGTGGGGACGGCCGTGGCGATCGCCCACGATCAGGTGCGCCCCGTCCGCGCGCTGCTCGCGCTGATCGTCGGGCTGAGCCTGCAGATCGGCGTCAACCTGGCCAACGACTACTCCGACGGCGTGCGCGGCACCGACGCCTACCGCGTCGGCCCGCAGCGGCTGGTCGGCTCGGGCGCCGCGGCCCCCCGCACTGTCAAGAGGGCGGCGT
>WRGV01000354.1 GCA_009787035.1 Propionibacteriaceae bacterium
CCCCGCCGATCCCCAGGATGAACCGCTGGTGTCCGCCCGCGGACGCCCGCGCGCCGGGCACGACGGGCGGCTCGCTGGACCGGGTGACGTGGTAGAAGAGGAATCCGCCGACCGCGCCGCACACGCCCGGCGCGAGCAGCCCGGCCGTCGGGTGCACCATGGTGGCCAGCGCGGTGGCGATGACCGGGCCGACGATGTAGGTGACCTCGTCCAGCACCGATTCCAGCGAGAACGCGGTGTGCACCTGGTGCGCGTCGGGCAGCACGTGCGTCCACCGAGCCCGGACGAGCGCGCTGGGCGAACCGCCGAACGCGCCGCCGAGTGTCGCCGGGATGAATAGCAGCCAGATGGGCACGTGCAGCCACCCGAACAGCGCGAGCACCAGCACCGCCCCGTTGGCGATCATGCACGATGGCAGCATGATGCGCCGCTGCCCGAACCGGTCGACCAGGTTCGAGAGGACGGCGTTGCCGACGGCCCAGCCGACGCCGTTCGCGGCCGTCAGCGCCCCGGCCCACCCGTACGAGTCGTACAGGGACGACACCATCAGCACGATGCCGATGCCCATCATGGCTCCGCCGGCGCGCGCCAGCAGCGCCGACGCGCAGAACGCGAGCGCGCCCGGCGTGCGCAAGATAGTGGCGTATTGGCGGATGACAAGGCCTTTCGGTGACAACAGGGCTCTGCGCGAGCCTGTCCGAGTCTACCCGCCCCGCCCCACCTCCCTGTGCGTCGGCTTGAGCTGGGGCGCCCTGCGGGACAAAACCGCATCTGGATGCCCCGAAACGACCAAAAAAGTCCTCTACGAGCCCTCTGGGCGGACGTTTGTCCCGGGCGAGTGTGCCTCCGTGTGTCCGCAGGTGGGGTGGCCCACGTTCGCATGGCGATAGTCCATGTACGTTGCCTAGTACGTGGAGTAAGACTCCATGTACTTTGCCAAGTACGTGGAGTCTGATAGTCTCACACTATGGATGTTTGGCTGCCTCGCCTGCTCGATCTGGAAGCCCGGACGAAGCCGCGCCGCGCCACGATTCTGTACGGCCCGCGGCGCGTGGGCAAGACGAGTCTGGTGCAGCACTGGTTGGACCAAACGCCTGGCCGAAGAGTCCTGCGCGCGAACGGCGATGATGCCACAGTGCGGGCTCTCGTGTCCGGGCAGGACACGCAACAGCTTCTTGCCTGGGTCGAGGGCTACGAGGTGCTGTTCCTGGATGAGGCCCAGCGCATCCCGGAGGTGGGGTGGGGGCTGAAGATCCTCGTGGACGCCCGTCCCGATCTCACGATGGTCGTGACGGGCTCGGCAAGCTTCGCGCTGGCAGGGGTGGTCGGCGAGCCGTTGACCGGACGCCAGACGCCGCTGCCGCTGTATCCGATCAGTGTCGGCGAGCTGCCCATGAACGATCACGAGATCGCCGAGGCGCTGCCGGGCCTGCTGGTCTACGGCATGTATCCCGAGGTGCGCACTGCGGGCACGGACGCCGATCGGCGCGACATCCTGCGCGAGTTGAGTGCGTCGTACCTGCTCAAGGACATTCTCGATCTCGAACGGATCAAGGGCGCCCAGGTCGTCCTCGACCTGCTGACCCTGCTGGCCCTCCAGGTCGGCAGCCTCGTGAGTGTCAACGAGCTCGCGTCCACCCTGGGCATCGATGCGAAGACGGTCGCCCGCTATCTCGACCTGCTGCAGAAGGCGTACGTTCTGTACAACCTGCGCGGCTTCAGCCGGAACCTGCGCCAGGAGGTCACCCGCACCAGCAAGTACTACTTCTACGACACGGGCGTGCGCAACGCCGTCCTCAACAACTTCAACCCCGTGTCCCTGCGCGACGATGTCGGTGCGCTCTGGGAGAACTTTCTCATCATGGAGCGCATCAAAGCACGCACCTATGCCCGTCAGGACGCCCACATGTACTTCTGGCGTTCGTGGCAGCAGCAGGAGATCGACCTGATCGAGGACGCGGACGGCCATCTCGGTGCATACGAGTTCACGTGGAATCCGCGCCGACGCGGACGCTGCCCGGCGCCGTTCGCCGCCGCCTATCCGGATGCTTCCTATGCGGTGATCACGTCGGCCCAGTGGCTCGATTTCGCCCGGTACTCGCACACCGTCGGTGCCTGACCTGAGCACCGGCTGTCAGGTGGGTGGCGGTTGGGCCCTAGCCGCCCCAGCGCGACTACCATGCCGTCTATGACGAGCCTTTTCGATCCCATCCAGCTTCGCGATCTCACGATCCGCAACCGCGTCTTCCTGCCGCCGATGTGCCAGTACCAGGTCACGGCGTGCGACGGCGTGCCGAACGACTGGCACCTGGTGCACTACGGCGCCCGCGCGGCCGGCGGTTTCGGCCTGATCATCGCCGAGGCCACCGGCGTCGTCCCCGAGGGGCGCATCACGCCGAACTGCTGCGGCCTGTGGAACGACGCCCAGCGCGACGCCTGGGCCCGCATCGTCGCCTTCGGGCACGCGCAGGGCGCGGCGATGGGCATCCAGTTGTCCCATTCCGGGCGCAAGGGCTCGGCGTACACCGAGTTCGTCGGCAAGGACGGCACGGTGCCCGCCGCCGAGGGCGGTTGGACGACCGTCGCGCCCTCGGCGATCGCGTTCCCCGGCTATGCGGTTCCGCACGAGGCCACCGTGGACGAACTGCGCGCCATCGAGCAGGCCTTCGCGGACGCCGCCCGCCGCGCCGACGAGGCGGGCTTCGACGTCATCGAGCTGCACGCGGCGCACGGCTATCTGCTGTTCGAGTCGCTGTCGCCGCTGTCGAACCACCGGACGGACGAGTACGGCGGCTCCTTCGAGGGACGCACCCGTCTGCTGCTGGAAACGGTGGATGCCGTTCG
>WRGV01000355.1 GCA_009787035.1 Propionibacteriaceae bacterium
CGGCCTGGCCCGGGGCCGCCAGCATGGCCGGCTCGTCCTCGGCCAGATCCTCCAGATCGGCCGGCTCGTCGCCGGGGCCCATCAGCATCGTGACGGGCGGCTCGGGGCGGTGCACCTGCACCTGCGCGTTGAACAGGAAGCTGACGACGTCCTCCTTGAACGCCCGCTGCATGTCGTCGTACATGTTGGCGCCCTCGCGCTTGTACTCGACCAGCGGGTCGCGCTGGGCCATCGCCCGCAGGCCGATGCCCTCGCGCAGGTAGTCCATCTCGTACAGGTGCTCGCGCCACTTGCGGTCGCGCACGCTCAGCCACACCTGGCGCTCGAACTCCTTCATGTTGTCTTCGCCGAGCTCCTCCTGGCGCGCGTCGAAGACATGGTGGGCATCCTCGATGAACGCCTCGACCAGGTCGTCCGCCCGGTCGGTGTCCACGAAGTCGTGCTGCTTCAGCGTGGTCGGGAAGACCGTGCGCACCTGGTCCCACAGCGCGTCCAGATCCCACGTGTCCGCGAAGCCCTCGGTCTGGCTGTGCACCGCGCCGGTCACGACCTCGTCGATCATGGACTGCAGCTGGGTGTCGACGTCCGCGCCCTCCAGGATCGCGCGGCGCTCGCCNTAGATCGCATAGCGCTGCCGGTTCATCACGTCGTCGTACTTCAGCACGTTCTTGCGCATCTCGAAGTTCTGACCCTCGACCTGCTTCTGCGCGCTCTCGATCGCGTTCGAGACGATGCGGTGCTCGATCGGCACATCGTCGGGCAACTGCATCGTGTTCATGACCCGCTCGACGACGTCGGCCTTGAACAGGCGCATCAGGTCGTCCTCCAGCGACAGGTAGAACCGGCTGAGCCCCGGGTCGCCCTGACGTCCGGAACGGCCGCGCAGCTGGTTGTCGATGCGGCGCGACTCGTGGCGCTCGGAGCCCATCACGTACAGGCCGCCGGCCTCGACGACCTCCTCGTGCTCGTCGGCGACCTGCCCCTCCAGCTCGGCCAGCGTGCTGGGCCACTCGGCCTCGTACTCGTCGGGGCTCTCGACCGGGTCGATGCCGCGCTCGCGCAGCAGCAGGTCGGCCAGGAATTCGGGGTTGCCGCCCAGCATGATGTCGGTGCCTCGTCCGGCCATGTTGGTGGCCACGGTGACCGCACCCTTGCGCCCGGCCTGGGCGATGATCGCCGCCTCGCTCTCGTGGTGCTTGGCGTTCAACACCTGGTGCGGCACGCCGGCGCGCTTGAGGCGCTTGGACAGCAGCTCCGACTTGGCCACCGACGCCGTGCCCAACAGGATCGGCTGGCCGGCCTCGTGGCGCTCGACGACGTCCTCGATGATCGCGGTGAACTTGGCGTCCTCGGTGCGGTAGATCAGGTCGGTCTCATCGACACGGATCATCGGCATGTTGGTCGGGATCACGATGACCGACAGGCCGTAGATCTTCTGGAACTCGTCCTCTTCCGTCTTCGCCGTGCCGGTCATGCCCGCGAGCTTGTCGTACATGCGGAAGTAGTTCTGCAGCGTGATCGTGGCGAGCGTCTGGTACTCGTCCTTGATCTCGACGCCCTCCTTGGCCTCCAGCGCCTGGTGCAGGCCCTCGTTGTAGCGCCGGCCGATCAGGGTNCGGCCCGTGTGCTCGTCGACGATCAGCACCTCGCCGTCCAGCACCACGTAGTCCTTGTCGCGCTTGAACAGCTCCTTGGCGCGGATCGCNTTGTTCAGGAAACCGATCAGCGGCGTGTTCTCGCTCTTGTACAGGTTGTCGATGCCGAGGCGGTCTTCGACGGTGGCGATGCCGTGCTCCTTGATCGAGATGGTGCGCTTCTTCTCGTCCACCTCGTAGTCTTCGTCGCGGACCAGCCGGGTCGCCAGGCGGGCGAACTCGGGATACCAGCCCTTGTTCTCCTCCGACGGGCCCGAGATGATCAGCGGGGTGCGGGCCTCGTCGATCAGGATGGAGTCGACCTCGTCCACGATCGCGTAGTGGTGGCCGCGCTGCACGCAGTCGCCCAGCGTCAGCGCCATGTTGTCGCGCAGGTAGTCGAAGCCGAACTCGTTGTTGGTGCCGTACGTGATGTCGGCTGCGTACGCGCGCTTGCGCTGCCCGGGCGTCATCTGCGACAGGATCACGCCCACGTCGAGGCCCAAGAAGTGNTGCACGCGGCCCATCTGCTCGCTCTGGTAGCGGGCCAGGTAGTCGTTGACGGTGACGATGTGGACGCCCTTGCCCTCCAGCGCGTTGAGGTAGGACGGCATCAGCGCCACGATCGTCTTGCCCTCGCCGGTCTTCATCTCGGCGATGTTGCCCTCGTGTAGCGCCTGGCCACCCATCAGCTGGACGTCGAACGGACGCTTGCCCAGCACCCGCCGGCACGCCTCGCGCATCGTGGCGAACGCCTCGGGCAGCAGCGAATCGAGCGATTCGCCGTTGTCGATCCGCTGGCGGAAGTCGGCCGTCTGGGCGCGCAGCGCCTCGTCGTCCATCTCCTTGAAGTCGTCTTCGATGTCGTTGATGTGCTTCGCGGTGCGCGCCAGGCGCTTCAGCGTGCGTCCCTCACCGAGATTCATCATCCGATCGATAACGCTCACGTGGTTGCCCCTTCATCTGTGTCACCGCGGCGGCGTCGGCGCATGCTCACGCTGACGGTCAGACTCCAGTCTACTGGGTGTGCGGTGCTTACGCCGACCGCCCGTCCTGCGGTTGCGCCACGGGCGTCATCGCGGCATCCAGCCCGCGGGACAGCTCACCGGCCAGGTCGCCGCGGGGTTCGATCTGGACGTCGTCCAGCCCCAGCCAGCCAGCCAGGCGGACGAGCTCTGCGGCCAGGCCCCGTGCAACGCCCGGGG
>WRGV01000356.1 GCA_009787035.1 Propionibacteriaceae bacterium
CGTGTCGTTCATGGGCATATCCCAGGGCGTGAGCGTGCCCGGTGGGGTCAGTGCCTGGCACGGCGGCTACGCCTGGGTGGGTGCGCTGCTCGTTCTGCTGGGAGGCCTGACACTGCTGACGGCGTCGGCGGTCATCCCGGCCGCGCGGCGTACCGCTGTGAGCCTCGGGGCCACCGCCGGACTGGCGATCGGCTGCGTGCTGGTCGCGCTGTCGGGCTTCATCGATCCGTCGTTCAGCGACTATCTGGAGCAAAGCGCCGCTAATCAGGGCATCAACTGGAGTCAGCTGACCCAGACCATGGGCATGTCGATCACGTTCGGACGCGGCGCGGGCTTCTGGCTCACGCTCGTCTTCGGCATCATCGCGTTCATCGTGGCCGTGTGCGTCTTCCCCGCGCTGCGCCATCAGGCCACCCCGACACCGATGCCGACGGCGGGATTCGGGACGTATCCGGCACCGCCAGGCTCTTTCCAGCCACCGGTCAACCCGTACCAGCCCGGACCGCCATACCAGCAGCCTCCGACGGCGTGACTGTCGGCTCAGTGCCTGCTGACAGATCAGTGACTGCTGACGTCAAACAGGCTGGTCACCGAGCCCTCGGTGAACACCTCGTGGATCGCGCGCGCCAGCAGCGGTGCGATCGACAGCACGGTCAGGTTGGGGATCTGCACGTCCGAACTGATCGGCAGCGTGTTGGTCACGATGATCTCCTGGAACGGCGTGCCGTTCAGCCGCTCGACCGCAGGCCCCGACAACACGGGGTGCGTCGCCGCCGCGACCACGCCGGCCGCACCGCGACGCAGCAGCGCGCGAGCCGCCTGGCACATCGTTCCGGCGGTGTCGATCATGTCGTCCACAAGCAGGCAGATGCGCCCCTCGACCTCGCCGACAACCTCGTTGATCTGCACCTGGTTGGCCGTCGCCGGATCGTGGCGCTTGTGGATGATCGCCAGAGGCACCCCCAGCCGGTCGCTCCACTGGTCGGTCAGGCGCACGCGCCCGGCATCCGGGGAGACGACGGTCATGCGCGACGGATCGTAGTGCTGCTCGATATAGTCGGCCAGCACCGGCAGCCCGGTCAGGTGGTCGAGCGGCCCGTCGAAGAAACCCTGGATCTGGGACGCGTGCAGGTCGACCGACATCACGCGGTCAGCACCGGCGGTGCGGAACAGGTCCGCGACCAGGCGGGCCGAGATGGGCTCACGGCCCAGATGCTTCTTGTCCTGACGGCCGTACGGATAGCACGGAGCCACCACCGTGATGCGCCGCGCGGAGGCGCGCTTGAGCGCGTCCACCATGATCAGCTGCTCCATGAGCCATTCGTTGACAGGGGCGCAGTGGCTCTGCATGACGAACGCGTCGCAGCCGCGCACTGACTCCTCGTAGCGCACGTACACCTCGGAGTTGGCGTAGCTGATCAGCCGGGACGTCGTCAGCTGTGTGCCAAGCAGGGCAGCCACCTCTTCGGCCAATGCGGGGTGCGCCCGTCCGGTGAAAAGCATCAGATGTTTGCGCGAGTCGGTCGTGATCCCGGTCATGTCGTCCCTTCTGTGACCCCGACAGACAAGCTTAGCCGCGGGATGCGGGCTGGTCCGAACGGCCAGCGTCGTCACGCTCCATCAACTCCTGTGCCCGCAGGTGCCACTCCTGCGCAGCACCCGGATCGCCGCCGAACCGGGTGAACGCCTCGGCGATCCAGTCGACCCATTCGCGAAACTTGTCCACATCGTCGCCGACCGTGGCGCGCAGCTTGGCGACCGCATCGTCGAACGTGGCCTGGTCCTGCTTGCTCACATCACTCATGCGGCCAGCATAGGACGTGGTTCCGCGGGCGGGAGTCGAACCCACTGCGCTAATCCTGATTCAAAGTCAGGCGGGCCCTGCCGGAAGACCAACCGCGGATCGTGACTGGCGCCACGGCGCGCAGCCAGGAACAAGGGTACCCAACGCCACCGCGCCAGGCCAGCCGGGCTGGGTGTCACTCCCCCAGCAGCCCGGCGACGAAGTCGGCGGGATCGAACGGCGCGAAGTCGTCGGCGGCCTCGCCCAGGCCGACCAGCTTGACCGGCACGCCCAGTTCGCGCTGCACCGCCACGACGATGCCGCCCTTGGCTGACCCGTCCAGTTTGGTCAGCACGATGCCGGTGATGTCGACGACCTCGGCGAACACCCGCGCCTGCGTCAGGCCGTTCTGTCCCGTGGTCGCATCGACCACCAACAGCACCTCGGACGTCGGCGCCAGCTTCTCGATGACGCGCTTGACCTTGCCCAGCTCGTCCATCAGGCCGACCTTGGTGTGCAACCGTCCGGCCGTATCGACCAGCACGACGTCCACCTGGTCGGCGATCGCCTTCTCGACGGCCTGGTAGGCCACCGAGGCCGGATCGGCGCCCTCCACGCCGCCCACCGTGGGCACGCCGACGCGGTCGCCCCAGGTGGTCAGCTGCTCGGTCGCCGCGGCACGGAACGTATCCGCGGCCCCCAGCAGCACCGTGTGCTTCTCAGCCACCAGAATGCGCGCCAGCTTGCCGACCGTGGTCGTCTTGCCTGTGCCGTTGACGCCCACAAGCATCACGACCGCCGGGACGCCCTCGGCATGATCCAGGTGCAGGCTGCGATCCATCTCGGGATCGACCAGCGCCAACAGCTCCGCCCGCAGCAGCTGTTTGGCCTGCTCCGGATCGCTGATGCCCTCGACGCCCAGCTTGGTCCGCAGCGCGTCCACCAGTTCCTGCGTCGTCGCGACGCCCAGATCGGCGCCGATCAGCGTCGCCTCGAACTCGTCCCACACGTCGTCGTTCAGCGTCGGTGCGGCCAGCAGCTGGGCCAACGCACG
>WRGV01000357.1 GCA_009787035.1 Propionibacteriaceae bacterium
TTCGAGCAGGGCGTCGCGCAGGGCAAGCCGGTGCTCGCGGTGACCGGCGACGACGTCGCCGCGTTCGTGGACGACCTGCTCGCCAGCGTCCGGACCTACACCGGCGACTCGCGGGACAAACTGAACCGGGAAATCCAAAACAAGCTCAAAAACGGGCGAGGCGCCGACGATGCGTGACCAGTTTGTCCCACCCGCCATCGAGCTCGTCGGCCTGCGCAAGGCGTTCAAGGACGTCACGGCGCTGGACGGCGTCGACCTGGTCGTCCGCCCCGGCGAGATCCTGGCGCTGCTCGGCTCGAACGGCGCGGGCAAGACGACGACCATCAACATCTGCGCCACGCTGCTGCGTCCGGACGCCGGCGTGGCCCGCGTCTGCGGGTTCGACGTTGGCACCCAGCCCGACCAGGTGCGCGAGCGCATCAGCCTCACCGGACAGTTCTCGGCCGTGGACGACGTGCTCACTGGGCGGGAGAATCTCGTCCTCATCGCGCGGCTGCGCGGCGTACCGCGGCCCACGGAGGTTGCCGGCGCGCTTTTGTCCCGTTTCGGCCTGGCCGAGGCCGCCGACCGGCGCGTGGCCACCTACTCGGGCGGCATGACGCGCAGGTTGGACATCGCGATGAGCCTGGTGGGCACGCCGTCCGTGCTGTTTCTGGACGAGCCGACCACCGGCCTGGATCCGCAGGCACGCCTGGAGGTCTGGCGCACCGTCACCGAGCTGGCGCACGCGGGCACGACGATCCTGCTGACCACGCAGTACCTGGACGAGGCCGAGAAGCTCGCCGACCGCGTGGCCATCCTGCACGCCGGGCGCATCATCGCCGACGGCACGCTGGCCGAGCTCAAGGCGCTGTTCCCGCCGGCGACCGTCGAGTACGTCGAGAAGCAGCCCACCCTGGAAGAGATCTTCCTGGCGATCACGGGAGGCGAGGCATGAAGACGCTGCGCGACACCCAGGTGCTGTTCGGACGCACGATGCGCCATATCCTGCGCAGCCCGGACACGATCATCACCGTCGCGATCATGCCGATCGCGATCATGCTCATGTTCGTGTACGTGATCGGCGGCGCCATACAGACCGGCACGAACGTGCGCTACGTCATCTATCTGCTGCCCGGCATCCTGTTGATCGCGGTGGCGTCCGGCTGCTCATACACCGCGTTCCGGCTGTTCACCGACGTACAAAAAGGCATCCTGACAAGGCTGCATTCCATGCCCGTCTCGCGTGCGGCCGCGCTGTGGGGCCACGTGCTCACCTCGCTGATCTCGAACCTGATCACGCTCGTGATCATCGTGGGCGTTGCCCTGATCATGGGCTTTCGATCATCGGCAGGGGTGATCAGCTGGCTCGCCGTGATCGGCATCCTGGTGCTGTTCACGCTGGCACTGACCTGGCTCGCAGTGATCCCGGGCCTGACCGCGAAGTCGGTGGACGGCGCGTCCGCCTTCTCGTACCCGCTGATCTTCCTGCCGTTCCTGAGCTCGGCCTTCGTGCCGACGGCGACCATGCCGCTCGTGCTGCGCGAGTTCGCGACCTACCAGCCGGTCACATCGATCGTCGACACCGTGCGCGCCCTGCTGACCGGGGCACCCGTCGGCCACGACATCTGGATCGCCCTGGCCTGGCTCGTGGGCATCATCGCCGTCGCGTACGCACTAGCCATGCGCATCTATAGGCGCACCGTTTGATCAATCATTTGGCGTAGCCGCGCAGGTGATCAAGCTCGCGACGGTCGCGCTTCTCCGGGCGTCCGGCGCCGCGGTCGCGCATCGGCAGAGCGCCGCGCAGCTCCCTGGGCGGCACCGGCTCCGAGCGGTCGATGTACGCCAGGACGGCCAGCGGCGCCCCAACGCGGGTGGTCAACAGCTGGACGACCTCAACCTCGCGGGCGCGCAGCGCGTCGTGCCATTCGAGCGTGTCCCCAACCTTGACATCCGCGGCCGGCTTGGCCGTATGCCCATTGAGCCTCACCTTGCCGCCCTTGCACGCCGTCGTCGCCATCGACCGGCTCTTGAAGAACCGCGCCGCCCACAGCCAGGTGTCCACACGCATGACGCCAGCCTACGGCTCGGCCCGGCGCCTACCGGTAGTTCACGAACTGGACGGCGAAGTCCAGATCGGCGTCGCGCACCAGGTGCTGCACGGCCTGCAGGTCGTCGCGGCTCTTGGACGACACGCGCAGCTCGTCGCCCTGAATGCTCGCGCGCACCGACTTGGGGCCCTCGTCCTTGATCAGCTTGACGATCTGCTTGGCGCCGTCCTGCGCGATGCCGTTCTGCATGGACGCGGTCATGTGCCAGGTCTTGCCGGACAGCTTCGGGTCGGTCGCGTGCACCGCCTTGAGGCTGACGCCGCGCTTGACGAGCTTGCCCTGGAACACGTCCCAGATGGCCTTGACGCGCTCTTCGCCGGACGCCTCCATGGCCACGTCGTCGCCCGACCAGCGGATGGACGCGCCGGTGCCCTTGAAGTCGAAGCGGTTGGCGACCTCCTTGGCGGCCTGGTTCAGCGCGTTGTCGACCTCCTGCCGGTCGACCTTGCTGACGATGTCGAACGTGCTCTCGCCTGCCATGGCTGCCACCCTTCCTCGGATGCCTCCATTGTCCCACGCCCGGCGAATCGGGTTTCGCAGGCGCCGCCTGGCCTGGTATCGTGGACGTTCGCCGGAGCTGGCTCCACCCAGCAAAGGCATGGCGGGTTGCCGGAGTGGCCAATCGGAGCAGACTGTAAATCTGTCGGCGTATGCCTACGGAGGTTCGAACCCTTCACCCGCCACCTGATGGAGCGGCATCCGCCGAAGGCGGGACGACCGGCAGGTCGTCA
>WRGV01000358.1 GCA_009787035.1 Propionibacteriaceae bacterium
AGCGGCAGATCATCGGCAGGATTTGTTGCGGAAGACTGGTACGGCGGTTGCGCTGGGATCTGGGTCGCGGGGACCGGCTCTGCGGCCGTCACGGACAGGCGAATGGGAATTCCGATGACGGAGAGAGCAACGGCTGCGACCAGGATCGTCGCGGCGAGCCGCCGGACCCCGGGCCTACGCTTCACGAGCCGCAGCCACTGGGTCATCTTCATGCGGACCGACTGAACGTGATCCTGCAGGGAATTAGTGCGCCACATCATGGTGCCACCACCTAGGCGGACATGGGGGGCCGTCCGCTCTGGCCACGGATCGGGGGGCGCCGACCCGTGATTTCAAGGTAGGGCACAGACCGGCTGCATGGCAATTCCTGGGGCACTTTTCGTGCAAAATGGCTTGTCAGATGGGCGTGTCGCGCCTGAGAGACTCTCAGGTTGGCATATCGAGGTGTTCCACTGAGTGGGACGGGCGCCGTTGCGGACGATGCTGAACGCGCCCGGTGCACGCGCGCCAGCGTACGCGCATATACGCGCGCGCTGTCAAATCAGTACGCGCCTGCCGGTGTGTGGTTTTTGGTCACATTTGATGGTTTTGTGTCACGGGCGTCTTGTGATTATCTGCGCGTGTGATTGTGTTTATTTCACCATGAGAAAGAATGTTATTGTGTGTGGTGTGGGCAGATGTGGTTTGTTGTCGGATATGGCTGTCATGGCATTCCTTGAATGAACGTCTGGGGTGATAGGCAATGGCATTTCTGCCTGCGAAGGCTATGGCGTACGGGCCGCGCATCGCGGCGGCGCGGCGTGGCGTCGGGAATGCTCGTCCGCCTGCGCGCAGTGCCGCATTCTTCCCGGGGCGCCACAACGGGAGATACGGTGCCGATAAGCCGGCGATAAGCCGGATTTCGTCGTGCGCCAAACCCGCGCGCTGTGCTCGACCGCACCCGCACAGATCCCATGCGGTGGCATCGGTCGTGTCGCTGGCGGGGCGGCGTCGGCCGTGATGGGGTCGCTGGGTGGCGCTGCTAGCCTGGCATCATGACTGGGACATCGGCGCAGCAGATGATCCGTGTGCGCCGGATCATGCGCGGAATCGTCCAAGGGGTCGGGTTTCGTCCCACCGTTGCGCGGTGGGCCCGCGACTTTCCGATCACCGGTTTCGTCGGCAACGACGACGCCGGGGTGTTCATCGAAGCTCAGGGCACGGGCGACGCGGTGCGCGCTTTCTTTGCGGCGCTGGACGCAGGCCTGCCGGCCCTGGCCCGCGTCGATTCGGTCTCGGCCGACGCGGTGCCGCTGGAGGCCGACGAATCGGGCTTCCGCATCGTTGCGTCCGCACGCAATCCCGGGGCTGTCACGCTGATCCCGCCGGACGTCGCGCCCTGCTCCGACTGCCTGCGCGAGATGGCCGACCCGTCCGACCGGCGCTTCGGCTATCCCTTCATTTCCTGCACGAATTGCGGGCCTCGCCTGTCGATCATCGTCGACGTCCCCTACGACCGTCCGCTCACCACGATGGCCGGTTTCCCGATGTGTCCGGCGTGTGCGGCCGAGTATGCCGAGGCGACCGATCGCCGCTTCCATGCGCAGCCGATCAGCTGCTTCGACTGCGGCCCGACGCTGTGGCTGGAGGCCGCGGGGCAGCCGGTTGTTCCACCCCCCATGGACGGCCCGGCCCGGCGCATCGCCTGGGCGCAGACCATCGAGCGCGCCCAGCAGCTGCTCGACGACGGCGCGATCCTGGCCGTCAAGGGCATCGGCGGGTTCACGCTGTTCTGTGACGCCCGCAACCCGCAGGCCGTCGCGCGGCTGCGGAGCCGCAAACACCGCCCCGACAAGCCCTTCGCCACCATGTGCGCCGACCTGGACTCGGCCCGGGCGCTCGCCGACATCGCCGACGAGGCCGCCGCGGCCATGACCGGCCCGCAGCGCCCCATCGTCCTCGTACCGAAGTCTGCTGACTACGACCTTGCCGAACCGGTCGCCCCCCGGCTGGATCAGCTGGGAATCATGTTGCCGTCTGCCCCGCTGCACGTGCTGCTGGTGCGCCCCGGCGCGTGCTACGTCGCCACCAGCGGCAACCTGTCGGGCGAGCCGCTGGCCTGCGACAACGACGACGCCCGCACCCGGCTGGGGCGCATCGCCGACTACTTCCTGATGCACGATCGCCCCATCCACGTCAGCGTCGAGGATTCGGTGCTGCTGGCCGATCGAGACGCACTTGTCCCCATCCGCCGCTCGCGCGGCTACGCCCCGCTGCCGATGCGGCTGGGCGACGCGGACGCGTCCGTGCTCGCCGTGGGCGCGGAGCTGAAGAACACGTTCGCGATCGTCCGCGACGGCATGGCGTTCCTGTCCCCGCACCTGGGCGACATGGAGGCGCTGCCGGCGCAGCGGGCGTTCGCCGCCTCGGTGGCGCAGCTGTCCCAGATGCACCGGCGCACGCCGCAGCTGATCGTGGCCGACAAGCACCCGGGCTACGCGTCGTCGGCCTGGGCGTCCCGGCGGGCGGACGAGCTCGGCGTCCCGCTGCTGCTCATCCAGCACCACCACGCGCACGCGCTGTCGCTGCTCGCCGAGCACGCAGCGGTGGGGCAGACCGCGCTGATCGCGGCGCTGGACGGCACGGGCTACGGCGACGACGGCACCGTCTGGGGAGGCGAGATCATTGCGCTGTCGGCGAACCCGCTGGAGTACGAGCGCGTCTGGCACCTGCCCGGTTTCTGGCTGGCCGGCGGCGATTCGGCCGTGCGGCGGCCCTGGAAGCTCGCAGCCGCGCTGCTCGATGCGTGCGGTGTCGGCGAGCAGGGCTTGGCAAGC
>WRGV01000359.1 GCA_009787035.1 Propionibacteriaceae bacterium
TCGCCAACGGCCGCCTGTGCGTCGCCGCCTTGAACCCCGGCAATCTGGACTACGTGGCTCAGGCCATCAAAGCCGTCTGGTGAGCCACGGCGCCGGGGGCGTCGCGCATCGGCTGGATGGAATGCGCGTGACGCCCGCCAGGGCGGTGACGGTGTTGTACGAGCGCCGCTGAACCAGACGTCGACGACGTTCGCCTGGATCATCTCGGCGCGCCGCGTCCGGACGTGCCGTCTTCGCCACCGCGCGGGACAAAAGCGACCGGAGACGTTCGGAAGTGGCCACACGTGGGCGGTGGCGGGCGGCGAGGCGCAAGAATGTCCCGCGGCGTCGGCGGCAGGGGTTGCCCGGCACGGCGGCATGCTCTGAGCTGAGTGTGAACACGCCGCGGCGATGAGCGCGGGCGGGCGGCGGCTCATACAATACAAAGGAAGGCGCAAGACGCTGCCTCACGGTGGGGCGGGGGAAGCCGGTCGAATCCCGGCGCTGGCCCGCAACGGTAGATCGGCTGGACGACCAGCCACGATGAGTCCGGATGCCCACTCCGCCGATGCGTCTGGCAATCTGTCGCGGTCACGGAGTTCCTTCGGTGAAGTTTTGTCGCCGATGCGGAAGGACCGATACATGACGGACGACACACTGGTGCTGGCCGGGGATTTCCCCCAGCCGACCAGGCAGGATTGGGACCGCGAGGTCCTCAAGGTGATGAACCGGCGGCGTCCGCCGGGCAGCGAGCTGACCATCGAGCAGGCGATGAAGCGGCTGACCACGACGACCGTGGACGGCCTCGTGGTCGACCCCCTGTACACGCGTACGGACGAGGCGCTCGGCTGGCCCGCGCAGACCCCGTTCACGCGCGGCAGCGAGGTCGCTCCGGGCTGGACGGTCGAGCAGCTGCATGAGGATGCCGACGCGGCCCGCACCAACGGCCACGTGCTCGACGACCTCAACCGGGGCGCCAGCGGCGTGTGGCTGCGGGTCGACACGGACGCGATCGCGCCCGCCGATCTGGCTGCGGCGCTGAAGGGCGTCGTCCCCGGTGCGGCCGACATCGCCGTCAGCTCGCTGACGGAGCAGGCCGAGGCCGCCGAGGCCCTGCTGGCCTTCCTGGCCAGCACAGGCAAGGCGAGCGAAGCCCGCGGCACGCTCGGCATCGACCCGCTGGGCGCGGCCGCCGTCACCGGTGCCACGCCCGACCTGTCGAAGCTGGCCGCCTGGGTCGCCAAGACCCCAGGTGCCATGCAGGCCATCTGCGTGGACGTCACGGGCTACGACAATGCGGGTGCTGGCGACGTGCAGCAGCTGGCGTACGCGGTCGCCACCGGCATCGCGTATATCCGCGCGCTGGGCGAGCAGGGCGTGGACGCCACCAAGGCGTTCGCGCAGATCCGCTTCCGCGTCTCGGCCAGCGCCGACCAGTTCGACACGATCTGCCGGCTGCGCGCCTTGCGGCGCCTGTGGGCGCGGGTCGGCGAGGTTCTGGGCGTGCCCGAGGACAAGCGCGGCGCGACGCAGCACGCGGTGACCAGCTGGCGCGTCCTGAGCAAGGACGACCCGTGGGTCAACCTGCTGCGCGTCACGGTCGGCGCGTTCGCCAGCGCCGTCGGCGGCGCTGAGCTGGTCTCGACGCTGCCGCACGACACGGCCTACGGCCTGCCGACGGTGTTCTCGCGCCGCATCGCGCGCAACATCCAGCTGGTGGCGGCCGAGGAGGCCCACGTCGGCGCGGTGAAGGATCCCGCGGGCGGCGCCTGGTACGTCGAGCACCTGACCGAGCAGATGGCCCAGAAGGCGTGGGCGCTGGTGCAGGAGATCGAGAGCAAGGGCGGCATGGCCCAGGCGATCGCGGACGGCACGATCGCGGCCCAGGTGGCCCAGGTCGCGTCCGCTCGCGCGAAGCTGCTGGCGACGCGCAAGCTGCCGCTGACCGGCGTGAGCATGTTCCCGAAGCCGGACGAGCAGCCGCTCACCGACTTCGTCGAGCGCCCGGCTCGTCCCGACTACAAGGGCCTGCCGCAGCACCGCGACGCCGAGGTCTTCGAGACGCTGCGGGCCCGCTCGCGCGCCCACCAGGCCGCGACCGGTGCCCATCCGGCCGTGCTGCTGGCCTGCCTGGGCGAGCAGCGCGACTTCGGCGGACGCGAGCAGTTCACGTCGAACATGCTGTGGGTCGCCGGGCTCGACACGCCCGAGCTCCACGGTGCCAGCGCCGACGAGATCGCGCAGGAGGCCAAGGCCAAGGGCTACAAGGTCGTCGTGCTGGCGTCCAACACGAAGGTGTACGCCGAGCAGGCGATCGCCGCCGCCACGGCGCTGAAGAACGCCGGCGTGCCGCGCGTCTGCATCGCGGGTCGTCGCACCGAGACCGGTGATGAGGCGGCCGCGGCGTCCGTCATCGACCAGGAGATCTTCGACGGCATGGACGTCGTCGCGTTCCTGGGCGACACACTCGATCAACTGGGGGTATCCAAGTGAGCCAGATTCCATCGTTCGCCGGCGTCGATCTCGGCCCGGCCACACCGCCGAGCGGCCAGACGGCCCCGGCGCTGGGCGCGTCCTGGCACACGCCCGAGCAGATCCACGTGCCGCCGCTGTTCGGCGACGACGCGCTGGCGGGCCTCGACTTCCTGAACACGTATCCGGGCATCCCGCCGTTCCTGCGCGGGCCGTACGCCACGATGTACGTCAACCAGCCGTGGACGATCCGGCAGTACGCCGGGTTCAGCACGGCCGAGGAGTCGAACGCCTTCTACCGCCGCAACCTGGCGGCCGGCCAGAAGGGCCTGTCGATCGCCTTCGACCTGCCGACCCACCGCG
>WRGV01000360.1 GCA_009787035.1 Propionibacteriaceae bacterium
AGCCTCTCCGGGCGTGGCTCCTCATCGGTCGTGACCTCGACTTCCTCGATGCCCATGTCGGCGAGCCGCAGCAACGCGAGGGCCTGCTCGCGCCGTGTCGGCACTGATGCATCCGCTGGATTGTCGAAGAGTGTGGGCTCCGACGGCTCGAACCAGGCCATGGTCGACGGCCAGGCACGCAGACCCCAGGGGCGCCAACTGGGCAGCGGACCACTCGCCTGGATTGTGGCAACGCTCTGGGCAACTGCGCGTACCGGGCCGTCCGGGAACCGGCGAGCCAGGGAGAGGACGAGCGTGCGTGGTGTCCACAGCTGCTTGACGCTGATTGCTCCCGGTAGTCGACGCTGCCATGCCAACTCCTGGTCGGTGCGCTCGAACACTCGGCGTCGACGATTCTCGGGATACTCGAAGAGCGCCTCATAGGCGACGTGGGTGCAGTCGATCTGGAGCAGGTACTCGTAGCGGACTCCATCAACCATCAGTTCCAGGGTGAAGTCGCTGAGGCCAACCGAGCAGGCGCCGAAGCTGAACGGGTCGGTGGGGATGCTGTCGTCCCAGGCGCGAACGGACAGTCTGACGGCCCGCGACAGCCACGCCAGCGCATCCACCACGTTCGACTTGCCGGACGCGTTGGGGCCGTAGATGCCGGCCACCGTCACCAGCGACCCGTCCAGGCTGGGTTGCAGCCGGGCTTCAGGACGATCGCGGTCGATCGCGACCATCGAGAGCTCCACGGGGTCCTTGATGGAGCGATGGTTCTCGGCTGTGAACCGAATCAGCATGATGTCAGTCTACATCTGAGATGCTGATAGACATCATGTTTCGTCGTAGATCGACGAATATCAAACTGAATCTGCAATCTGGTGGCGCGTGCAGGATCTGAGTGTGCCGTTCGGCTCCCGGACGACGCGCGTGTGGGACAAGTGCGGGGCCATATGCCGAAAACCGGGCCCACGCGGGCCGTTTTCGACGGCTGGCCCCTCGAAAGTCCCACAATGCCGCGGCGACCCCCGCTCCGACCCCCGGACGGCGGCGCGGACGGCCCGCGCGGCGGCGGTATTCTGGCAAGCGACCACGGTGGAAGGGGGTGGGCATGCGAATTCTGCTGGTGACGCCGGGCAACCAGCCCGCCCGCCCGCTGCCCGCGGCGCTGGCGCTGCTGCCGCACGAGGTGGTCGAGGTGAGTGGCGCCGATCGCGCGCTGGCCGATGCGGGCGAATCCCCGGTCGCGGTGGTGGACGGACGCTTCGACCCGGCCGCCGCGCGGACGACCTGCGCGCTGCTCGCCTCGTCCGGACGCTTCGGGGTGCTGCTGCTCGTGCTCGTCGATTCGCTGCCCGTGCTGACGGGCCAGTGGGACATCGATGACGTCATCATCGACAGCGCCGGTGCCGCGGAGTTCGACGCGCGCATCCGGCTGCTGGCGCAGCGCCGCCCGAGCGCCTCGCGCATCACGGCGGGCCCGATCACGGTCGACGAGGTCGCCTACACGGCGACCGTGCGCGGGCGCGCGCTGGATCTGACCTATACGGAGTTCGAGCTGCTCAAGCACCTCGTGCAGCATCCGATGCGCGTATTCTCCAGGGAACAGCTATTATCGGACGTCTGGGGCTACGACTACTACGGCGGCATCCGCACGGTGGACGTGCACGTGCGACGCCTGCGCGCCAAGCTCGGCACCGAGCTGGAGCGCTGCATCGACACCGTCCGCAATGTCGGCTACCGTTTCAATCCCGACCACGACGACACGGCCGACGACGCTGAATGAAGCCTCGACCCGCCCTTGCGCTGCGCTGTCACGCCGGGCCGCGGCAGAATAGGCTGGAGGGAACGCTTCGGGACAGAAGGGAATCGCGATGGACGACGACGTGGCAACACCTGCCGATCAGTCGATGGGCCAATCCGAACCGGGTCAGTGGCCGCAGGGGGACGCCCCGGCCGCTCCGCCGTTCACCATCGACGTGGCGATGTCGGACGCCACGGTGCCGAGTGTCCCGGTGCCGGACGCGCCCGCACCGACCTTCCCGGCTGACGATGTGGACGCCCGTCTGGACGCCCTGCGCAACCTGTGGCCCATCGCGCCGGACGCGCCCATCAACGCGCCCGCACCGGCCCCCGCTGCGCCCATGCCCGCTGCGCCCGCGTTCCCCGATGTGCCGACGTTCGACGAGACCGTGCCGACCGACTTCCCGCCGCCGCCCGCGCCGCCGATGGTCGAGGTGCCGGACGTCGCCGAGCTGGTCGATTTCTCGCTGCTGCCCCCCGTGCCGCCGCCACCGCCGGTGAATCCGCCGCTGACGTTCGAGATCACCGACACGGACACCGCCGGGCCGTCGGCGGTTCCGTTCGCGGACCCGGCGTCGGGCGGTCCCTCGTCCGCCGATGTCGCCGCGCTTCTGGACGCCGCGGTGGCCGCCGCCGGTCCGCTGGTCGCGGTTCCGGTGCCCGATGAACCTACGACGTCTGCTGATGACGGCGATGGCTGGGTGCGCATCGATGCGTCGGCGCAGGCCCCGGCCCCGTTCATCGTGGACGCTGCCGCACCCCAGCTTGACGGGTGGGAGATTGTCCCGCCGGAGTCGGCGGATATCCCGCCCGTGCCGGCGCCGCCGGAGCCGGATGGATGGGAGGTGATCCCGCCCGTCCCCGCGCCACCGCAGGGGTGGGAGGTCGTCCCCCCTGTGCCGGCGCCGCCNGAGCCCGNNCCNGAGCCNGCACCTGAGCTCATGCCGGAGCCCGTGCCGGAGCCGCCGTTCGTGTTCGAGTCGCTGCCGCCCGTGCCGGCGCCGCCGGATCTGG
>WRGV01000361.1 GCA_009787035.1 Propionibacteriaceae bacterium
TTTGGCCTGGTTTGCGCTGCTGGCCCCTCGGTTGTCCCGTTTGGTGGCGACGCTGGCCACGCCGGAGTGACAGATGCGGGTCCGGACATGCGAAACGGGCCGGATCCCGAAGGATCCGACCCGTTCCTGACAGACAGATCAGTCGGCGAGCGACCCCATCGGGTCCCACAGCGGGAGCACGATGGGCGTGTCGGCGGCGAGCTTGTCCTGCCACTCCTGCGGCAGGTCGGCCACCGGGACGGCCACCTCGAAGACGTGCTCGGCGAACCAGTCGGCATCCATGGTGTCGAAGCCCTTGTCGGCGATCTCATCGCCCCACGAGTTCTCGACGCGGAAGCGGCGCGGCGCGCCATCGACCATGTCGACGCCGGTGAACAGCATGGCGTGGTTCATGGCCTCCTGGCCATACTCCATGCGCTCGGCCTTCGGCATGCGCATCGTGACGCCGTAGACGCCGGCGAAGTCGTACAGCTTGTCCGACCAGTAGCCCAGCGTGCGGTCGAACTGCTTGCCGCAGTCGCACCCGAACCACGCCGGGCGGCCGTCCTGGATGGCCTTGCAGACCATCGAGCTCAGCAGCTCGGCCGGTGCGTTGAGGTACGTGACCTGGCGTCCGCCGACGACGTTGCCCAGGTGATCGACCGTCAGCACCTCGCCGTAGGGCGACGTCGAGCGCGGATCATTGACTAGGCAGACGTACTGGGTCAGGTCGACGTTGATGTACTTGGCCGCGAATTCCTGCGGCGTCATCTGGCCGACACGCGTGAAGTTCTTGTCCTTGTCGCGGTACTGCCACAGGAAGGACGTGGGCGGCGTGCCCAGGTGGATCGACAGCACGCGGTACACCTGCGCCATCAGGTCGCGGCGCAGCGCGTCGGCATCCTTACCCTTGGCCACGGCCTCGCGCAGCTCGTGGGCGCCGCGGCGCAGCAGCGCCTCCAGCACGCCGTTCATAGCGCGGGTGTTGGACGACGACTCCGTCTCGGGCATCGCGAACTTCGGGACGACGCCGTACTTCAGCACGATCGAGACGAACATGTCCCACTGGCCGCCGTCACCGATCGGGTCGGACAGCATCTGGTGCACCGTGCGGTCGTCCAGATCGCGGTCGGCGAGCTCGACCATCGAGGTCAGGAACCAGTTGGCCTTCTCCAGCTTGTCCCAGAAGTGCATGTAGTTCTGCGAGAACTCGAACGAGTCGAGCTTCAGTTCGTTGATCACGTGCGAGCGCAGGAAGTTCAGCCCCGAGAACAGCCAGCAGCGGCCCGACTTCTTCTGGTTCGCCGCGCCCCACGTGTCGAGCTTGTGGCTCATCGACGGGTCGATCGAGGTCACGACGCGCCGGTCCATGGCGATCTGATGGACGTCGGTGTTCGTGACCGCGTTCTGGGCGAACCGCGCGTGTGCGTCGGCGGCGAAGCCGGTGGCGAGCTGGTCGAGCTCAGCTGGTGTCAGGGCGGAATGTGTCATAAGTAGGAGCCTCCTGGGTTCAGTCGGACCGTGTTCGATCGGAACAGTGTGTCCGGGCGACCGGGTACGGATGGGTGCATCTCCGGTCGGTGTGCTCTGGCCAGTGTAGCTCGCGTGGTGAGACAGCTTGTCCGCGATACAACCCCTCAGAACGTCTCTGTCGCCGGGTCGGCACCGGTGCGCTGGCCGCGGTCCATGCCCGTGATGGCATCCATTTGCGCTTGTGACAGCGTGAAATCCAGTGCGCCGAGGTTCTCGGTCATGCGTTGCGGATGCGCCGACTTAGGGATCACGATGTGNCCCCGCTGCAGATGCCAGCGCAGGACGACCTGCGCCGGCGTCCGGCCGGTCTGGGCAGCGATNCCGGCCAGCACGGGATCGTCGAGCACGCGGGCGCGCCCGAGCGGACTCCACGCCTCCAGGGCGATGCCGCGCCGCTTCAGCTCATCATCCAGCCCGGGCTGGACGAGCCACGGGTGCAGCTCCACCTGGTCGACACTGGGTACGGCGCCGCGCAGCCGGTCGAGGTGTTCGGGGTTGAAGTTGCAGACGCCGATCGAGCGCACGAGCCCCTCGCTGCGGAACTCCTGCAGCGCATCCCAGGCGCGGACGTATTCGTCGCCGTACGTGATCGGCGACGGCCAGTGGATCAGGTAGAGATCGATCACATCGAGTCCCAGCCGTTCCAGGCTGGCGTTCAGCGCGATGCGCGCCTTGTCCGGCGCGTGCATGTCATTCCACAGCTTGGTGGTGACGAAGATCTGGTTGCGGGGCAGTCCGGACGCCGCCAGCGCCCGCCCGACGCCGCGCTCGTTGTCGTACATCGCCGCGGTGTCGATGTGCCGGTAGCCGAGGCGCAGCGCCTCCAGCACGGCGGCCTCGGCGCCGTCATCCGACAGCTTGTACGTGCCGAAGCCCAGCTGCGGCACGCGCACCCCGTCGTTCAGCGTGATCGTGGGCACATCAGTCATGTTGCATCTCCCTCGTGTTCAGCCTAGTCGTATGCGATCGCCGGGCAGGGTTCGTTCCCGACGTCGGACGCCCGCTGCGCATCGTGAATGCGCAAGGGCGGCTGCAGCGCTGCTAGGAGCGAGCCGATCTCCGCAGGTCGAGGGCCGCGAGCGCCTCGATGACGGTGGCGGCCTCGATGACCTTGAGCCCGCCCAGATCGGGCGGGGTGGCGCGGGTCTGGTCGCGCGAGCCGACGGGCACTACGGCCAGCGTCACCCCCAGCCGCGCGGCCTCGGCCAGCCGCCGCTCCAGCGTCGGCACGCGGCGCAACTCGCCGGCCAGGCCGATCTC
>WRGV01000362.1 GCA_009787035.1 Propionibacteriaceae bacterium
ATCAAGGTCGGCGCGGCCACCGAGGTCGAGCTGAACGAGAAGAAGCACCGCATCGAGGACGCCGTCTCGGCGACCCGCGCGGGCATCGAGGAGGGCATCGTCGCCGGTGGCGGCGCGGCTCTGATCCATGCCGGCAAGGTGCTGAAGGACGCGCTGAATCTCACCGGTGACGAGAAGGCCGGGGCGCAGATCGTCGCCAAGGCCATCGTCGAGCCGGCCCGCTGGATCGCGGAGAACGGCGGCGAGCCGGGCTACGTGATCGTGGCCAAGGTCGCCGAGATGGGTGCGGACGAAGGCTACAACGCCGGCACGGGCGAGTACGGCAACCTGATCAAGGCCGGCGTCATCGACCCGGTCAAGGTCACCCGCTCGGCCCTGGCCAACGCGGCGTCCATCGCCTCGCTGCTGCTGACCACAGAGACCCTGGTGGTCACGAAGAAGGAAGACCCCGCCCCGGCCACGCCGGCCGCGGCCTGATATCGTAACAGCATACTGAGAGCCCGTCCCTACGCCCGGGGGCGGGCTCTCAGCCTGTGCGGGGACGGTTCAGTGGCCAAGCAGCCAGTCGCGCACGCTGATCTGGCGGATGCCCTCGTGCGATACAGATTCGGTGTCGTCGCCGACGAGCAGCAGGCGGGGGTAGTGATCGGGGACGGCGCGCAGGGGTGCGAGTTCGCGGGCGAGGATGTCGGGTGAATCCACACGCTGGGTGACCTGGATGTAGGTGAAGGCGCCGTCCAGCTCCGCGATGAAGTCGATCTCGGCTGCGCCGACCTTGCCGACGCTCACGCGGTAGCCGCGGCGCAGGAGTTCCAGGTACACGACGTTTTCCAGACGGTTGCCGGCGTCGGGACGCTGTCCGCCGAGCAGCGCCCATCGCAGGCCGGGATCGACGACGTAGTACTTCGCTGAGTTTTCCAGATAGGCCTTGCCCTTGACGTCGTAGCGGGGTGCGCGATAGAGCACGTAGCTGTCGACCAGTCCGGCGATGTAGTGCTCGACTGCGGTACGACTCGTCTTGCGGCCCAGCGATGTCAGTGTGTCGCTGATCCGCTTGATGCTGGCCAGGTTGCCGACGTTGTCCACCATGAAGTCCAGCACTGAGTCGAACAGCATGGGCGAGAACGACGCCTGCCGCGGCGCGATGTCCTTCAAGGTGATGGTGTTCAGCACGCTGGTCAGGTACTGCCGGATCATGGTCTCGTCATCGCCCAGGCGCAGCACGTAGGGGAAACCGCCGTGGCGCAGGTACAGCGCCAGCGGATCGAACGGCGCGGCTCCGGGTGTGGCCGATGCTGCAGGGAGGTGGGCAGCCGCTTCGGCGTACGACATCGGCAGCACGTGGATGTCGACGTACCGTCCGGTCAGGCGGGTGGCCAGGTCACCACTGAGAAAGCTGGAGTTGGAGCCCGTCAGGTACAGATCGACCGTGGGTTCGAGCGCGAGCCCCGCAACCGTGCGCTCCAGTTCGCCCAGATGCTGCGCCTCGTCGATGAAGACGTACGTGGGTTGGCCCGGGACGAGCTGGTGCTTCACGGTCTCGTACAGCGTGAGTCCGGCGCTGAACGTGCGCTCCTGGTCGGGATCCTCCAGGTTGATGACGATGAGTTGGTCGGCGCGCACGCCGTCGTCTTGCAAGTGCTGTCGGAACAGCTGCAGGATCGTCGACTTGCCGCAGCGCCGCACGCCCGTCACGACCTTGACGAGGTCGTGGCTGCGCCACTTCTCCAGCCAATCGATGTACGCCGGCCGTGGGATCAGATCCATGCGACGATCCTACCAAATCTGCATTCTCAAAAGAAGAATCGTTCGACCGTGGTAAGTTCTGCGTTTCAAGAGTCAGAACTGTGCGGTTCGCGCCGGGGGATGGGCGCGGCTCCCGGTGATGCCGTGGCGCAGTCCGGCGGCACAGACGCAGGCGAAGCCGCCGAGCACGGCGGTATCACCGATGATCTGCTACACCAGAACGACTGACGGGCCGCCGACGGCGGCCAGGCGAACAAAGCCGGTGTCCTGCGTGATGACGGGGACGTGGAGTGCAAGTGCCGTGGCTGCAATCCACAGGTCGTTGATGCGGCTCTGGGAGAGGCTTCGAGCTGCGGAACGCAAAGTGGCCCAGTGGTAGGCGACCGTCTCGTCGATGGGTACGGGATGCACTCTGCGGGCCTGCGCCAGTGTTTGGAGATAGCGGGCCCGCCGTGCAGGATTCGGTTCGTTCAGTGCGGCGACTCGCAACTCGCTAGCGTCACCACGCAGACGCCCGCCGGGGTGGGCAGCGGAGTTGCGCGGAGGGGGCGTCCTTGCTCTCGCGCAATGAAGATGCTCGTGTCAAGGATCGCTGCGATGGGATCAGCCAAGGCCGTCTTCCCCGATCGTGTCGCCGGGGCAGCGGATGGCGTCCCATGCGCCCGGATCCATCTGATGATGCAGGAAGATGTCCCAGACCTCATCTGCTGTGAAGCCTGACGGGCGGGGGTCTTCCGGCACGGGGACGAGCATGGCGCGGGGCACTCCGTGGTCAGCCAGCGTGATCTGTTCGCCGGCCGCCGCCTGGTCGACGATGTCGAGGAAGCGGTCCTGGGCTTCTGACAAGGGCAATGTGACCATGTGTTCAGTCTACGGCAGGCGTGCGCTCCGGGGGATGGGCGCGGCTCCAGGTGATGCCGTGGCGCAGCCAGGCGGCGCAGACGCAGGCGAAGCCGCCGAGGATCGCGGTCGCGCCGGCCAGGCCGGCGAGCAGCGTCAGGCCGCTCAGAGCGACCGGGCCGAG
>WRGV01000363.1 GCA_009787035.1 Propionibacteriaceae bacterium
CACCGCTCACCATCGGGGCGCTGATCGCGGGGGCGGTTCTGCTCGTTGTCTTCGTCGTGATCGAGATCCGCGTGGCTCAGCCTCTGGTACGCCTGACCATCTTCCGGTTGCCCGGGATCGCCCCGGGCTCGATCATCCTGGCTCTCAACGGGACCGTGCTGACTGCTTCGACGCTCTTCTTCTCCATGATCTTGCAAAGCGACCTCGGCAATGGTGCCCTCGTGTCCGGTGTTGCTCTGATGCCCTATGTGCTCTGCTCCGTCGGTGCCGGGTTCCTCGCCATGCAGCTGGTGGGACGCATCCAGGCGCGCTTCATCATCGCGATCGGCCTGTTCATCGCCGCCGCCGGATACGTGTGGCTGGGATTCCTCGGCCCCCACCCCAGCTACGCCGCGAACATCCTCGGACCGCTCTTCGTCACCGGCATCGGGCTCGGCCTGGCCATCGTGCCCACCACCCGCGCCGCCACCGCCGCCGTCACGCCGCAGGATGCCGGCCTGGCGTCCGGCTTGTTCAGCCTCTCCCGCCAGCTCGGCTCCGCCATCGGCATCGCCGTGCTCGTCACCATCGCCGCAGCACAGACCGCCTCCCGCGCCACCCAGGGTGCGCCATCCACCGCGGCCGCGCTGCATGGCGACGCCATCGCGCTCCTGGTCTGCGGCGGCATCTGTGCCCTCTCCGCGCTCATCGCGCTGCTGCTGCCCAACCGGCCCACGAAGTCGGCGTAGGAAACCCGAGACATTGCCAGACTGAGCCGTTGCTCGCGAACGCACCGTCATCGAGAACTCGTTTCCCATCCGAGCCGGGGTGGCGACCCCACTGCCGTCGCGAGCTTCTCACCATCCAGGCAAAAGATTCTGAGGCAAGGGACCCGCTATGCGACGTTCATTGTGGGTCTCATTGGACAGTTGTGCAAGAAACTCCTGTTGGGTAGCGTCGGGTTGTGGCCAGTCCGCTGTCGCCGAAATGTCCCTACCTGCGTCCTCCCGTCGGACAGCGGGAGGGTATCCCTGACTTCCTGAGCGGTGATGTGGACGGATTGAACGAGAAGTACATGGGCTTCTATGACCGGATCGCGCCGCTGTACAAGGCGGCAAACGTGCTGCAAGCGCCCATCATCCGACGACAGGCAAGAACCATGTTCGACCTGACGCCGGTTGTTGACGGGGATCGCGTGCTGGAGACCTCCGTTGGCCAGGGCGACTGGTTCCGCCACCTCGCAGTGAAAGCTCCCCATGCTGAGTTCTGCGGGCTTGACCTGTCGTGGGGAATGCTGAAGATCTGTCGACGCAACCTGAGACGATGGGGCGTCCACGCCGAGTTGGCGCACGGCAATGCCGAAGACCTGCCCTATGTCGACGGCTACTTCGACGTGGTCTACCACGTTGGCGGCATCAACTACTTCAACGACAAAGCCGCTGCCATCGCGGAGATGGTTCGGGTAGCCAAACCTGGCGCTCGGCTCATGATCGTGGACGAATCCGCCGAGCATGTCCGCAAGCTGTATCAGCGGCTTCCCATCGTGCGCCGCTACTACCAAGGTGCCGACGACGAGGCCGCCACGAGCGCCCCGGTGGACCATGTGCCGGCAGGAATGCTGGACGTGAAGACAGAGCTCATGTTCGCAAACCGCTTCTATCGGCTGACATTCAAGAAGCCGTAGCCTCCAGTTGCGACTCGACGCTGGTACCACGGCAGCCCACTGGCCGGTGCCCATTGATTGATTGACGAGGTAAAACGCTGGTGGAGCTAACGGGACTCGAACCCGTGACCTGTTCGTTGCGAACGAACCGCGCTACCATCTGCGCTATAGCCCCATGCCTGTGGGCGTCGCGCCCTCTGGCGTCGTCGATCTTAGCATCGATGCTGGCGGGTGCCCAAGCGTGATGGCGCGGGCGGGGCGACGAGCGAGCGGGGGCGGACGTGACGGGTCAGGCATACGTCATGCAGGTGCCGACGCGGCAAGGGATGTTTGCCATCCTGGCCGACGATCGGGGCGTGCTGGCATCCGGATGGGGCGACGATGCCGCGGCGCTGCTGGCGCGCGTGCATCCCAGCCTGCGTCCGGACGACGTGGTGCCGTGCGAGCCGGGCGCAACGCCGCCGTCCGGGACTGTGCTGGCGGTCGCCGTGGACGCCGTCCGCGCCTACGACGAGGGCAGCGACCTGGATGCGGTGATCCATGTGCCGGTGTGCACGCAGGCGAGCGCGTTCAGTCAGGCGGCCTGGCAGGCGATGCGCGCGATCCCCATCGGCGCCCATGTCAGTTACGCCGAGTTGGCCGAGCGCGCCGGACGTCCCGGTGCCGCCCGCGCCGCCGGCGGGGCCTGCGGACGCAATCCGACCCCGCTGTTCGTGCCGTGTCATCGGGTGCTCCGGGCCGACGGGTCGATCGGCGGCTTCGGCTACGGCACGGCCGTCAAGCGACAGCTTCTGGACGCCGAGGCCGCCTGGGCCGCCCGCTGAACTGAGAACTGTCGGAGGTTGTCTCTACGCTGGTGTGAGAGGAAAGGAGACGCTCATGTTGGGGGCGATTATCGGAGACATAGTCGGCAGTCCCTACGAGTTCGACCAGCGCCGACCCGAGGTGACGACGCATTTCACGTTGTTCGGGCCCACGTCGCAGTACACCGACGATACGGTCATGACGCTGGCGGTGGGCCAGGCGTTGATGGACGCGGGCGGTGACGAGTCGCGGGCGGACGTCCTGCTGGCCGACACCATGCGAACCTTCGCGCGCCGCTATCCGCTGCCGAAGGGCGGCTACG
>WRGV01000364.1 GCA_009787035.1 Propionibacteriaceae bacterium
GCAATTCTTGACCTGCACAACGCCTCCATGGGGCTTCCCCTTGACGCATATACGATGACATCCGGCCAGAAGGGCGTGGTACAGGCAGCCCAACAGATCGTGTTCGCACAGTGCATCCTTGGAACAAATCAGGTGCCCACTGCAACTATCGAGTCGGCAACCAGCATACTACACGCCGCACCTTCACCAGATCGCTGGGTGTACGGCTACTGGGACGCCACGTACATTGCGGCAAACGGCCTAGGTTCCCCATGGAGCTCATATAGTCTGGGAGAAGGTCTCACTTTCACCGACCAGCAGGGGAGTGACTGTGCACACACCGACAAATATCTCAACCTCAACGTAATCGACGCCAATTCGCTATCGTTCGACAACAATCAAGATGTCCAGCTTCTCACATCTATCGGTCTGGCAGCCAACTCTCAAACAATGGGAGATTCCCGATTTAAAGAACTGGTAAAGTCTCGAACTGCATGCATTGAGAACAAGGGATACTCCATCAATTCGGATAGCGGCTTCGGCAGCCTCGCAATACCAGACGACTGGTCGACCGAACAGAAGCTCAAGGCCGCTATCACTCAGGCTCAATGCAGCGATGAAGCAAACTTTATGCAGCAGGCGGGTGATATCACCGCAACCTACCAGCAAATTGCTATCGACGCGCACCAAGCGGAACTCGCTTCGACCCAAAGTCTGATTCGCGATCGACTTGCGGAAGCGAAGACGGTCCTCCAGGAAGTGGGGCTCATGTGAAGGCCCAACACCGTCGCTTCTCCGGTTCTAGCCGGGCACGTAGCTGTCGAGCAGCGTCTGCGTCAACGGGTCAGGCGCATCCGCCGGCGACCACACCCAGATGTAGCTGGCGCCGTGGGCGGTCGCGTAGAAGCAGCCCCGGCCGGTCGAGTTTGTCCCAACGCCGACGTCGTCCAGCCCGGACGGGGCGTGCCCCGTGACGCACCAGCCGGTGTAGCCCATGGGCGTCTTCTTCCAGCTTTGCGAACCGGCGTCCAGCGTGGCGCCGTTCGCCACCGCGCAGCCCTGCGCGGACGCGCCCGCGTCCCCGCCGCCGACCGCGCGCGCCGCCTTGACCGTCTGCAGGCCCACGATGACGACCGTGCCCTTCGAGCTGAGCGAGGCCCAGTCGGCGGAGTTGCTGGAGACATATCCGCGCGCCAGCAGGTCGGACGGCAGCGGCACCGTCCCGAAGGTATAGCCCGTCAGGATGGTGCCCGAGACGCCCGGGGCGTCCCTCGGGACGGGCACCGTCGCAGTGACCGTGGGCCGACTGTTCTGGATCTCCTGGATGCGGGCGTTCAGCGCCGGCAGCTCCACCAGGCGCATGATGGTCAGCGCCACCATCAGCGCCAGGACCACGCTGACGGCGATCAACGCCGTGCGCAGGCGGCGTACCGTGGCGCTCTGATCACGCGAGGCGACGGCATCGTCGCGGGTATCCGGCTCGGGGACCGGCGGCGTCGGTGGTGTCGGTGGTGTCGGTGCGCCCTGCCAGACGTGTGCCGCGGCGGCGTCCGCCTCCCGCCAGCTCGGCTCCGGCGGCGCGGGCCGCGCGGGCTCCGGCTGTGCCGGAGGGCGGAACCCGTCCGCACGACCGTCGCCCATGAGGCCTCCTTCAGCTGGCGGGCGCGTAGCTGTCGAGCAGCATCTGCATCGTGGCGGCCGACATGTCCTTGGGCGCCCATGCCCAGATGTAGCTGCCACCCGCGTCGTTGGCGTAGTAGCAGCCCGTCCCCACATCGGCATTCAGCGGCTCCGTGGTCGTGGTCCCCGACACGCACCATGCCTGGTAGCCAAGAGCTGAGGTGCGCGCGACCCACGAGTTGTCGTCGAGAGTCACATCATTGGACAGCGCCCAGTTGTTGGCCGCAGTCGTCGCTGCCGCCATGGTGGCCGAGGTCACGTCCTGTGTCGCGCCAATGAACACGTAGATGCCCGAGGCAAAGCCAATATCCGCCGACTCGTCTCCCGTCAAGGCGAACCCGCCCATCGCTTGCCCTGCCGGGATCAAGAATGTCCCAAACCTGATTCCCGATACGGAGTTACCGATAACGCCGACGGGTGTCTGTGTCTCCGTGACGGTCGCGGTCTGGGGAGCCGGGGTCACGGTCACGGTCTGCGTCACCGGCGCTGGGACGGGCGCCGGCACGCGCGACAGCGCCAACGCCACGACCGCCAGCACCAGCAACGCGCTGACCAGGCCCAATGCCACGCGCAGGTGGCGGATCTGCTCCGGGTGATCGCCGGGATCGGCATCGCCGGACTCATGCGGGACAGGCTGGCCGCCTGGCGCGGCGGCGGCATGGGCCGCGACGGCAGCGGCGGACGCCTCGCGCCACCCCGGCTGGGACGGACGTGCGGCCGGTTGCCCCGTCGGAGCCGGGCCATCCCAGCCCTGCGGCGGGCGGAACCCGTCGGTATGCCCCTCGCCCATGGCGCCTCCTCGCGTGTCTGACTTCACAGTAGTCACCGCGGCGCCGGAACATGCGCGTGTTCAGCAGATGTCTACACCCAGACCGTGGCGGCCACGCCGGGGCCGATGCGCAGGGGGGTGTCGGGCGGGAGCCCAGGCTCCAACAGGGCCAGCGCCACCGGGCCCCACGTGTAGTGCTGCGCCGACGAGCCGACGCGGCCTACGACGGCGCCACCGGCCGTGATGGGCGCACCCACCGGCGGCAGGTCGTCGGCCTCCAGCAGCAGGCGCGACA
>WRGV01000365.1 GCA_009787035.1 Propionibacteriaceae bacterium
CCGCCGTTCCCCATCGGCTTGAACCGGAAGGGCTCCGGCGCCGCGACCTGGTCGGCGTCGTGTTCGTCGAGCATCTTCTGGAGCGCCTGCTCGACCAGGGACGTCACGGTGCGGTCTTCCTGCGCCGCCAGCACCTTGACCTGCCGGTAGACGTCGTCGGCGATGAGAAATGTCGTACGCATGTGATAAAGCATATGTCATGGGATGCAGATATGACACCACTAGCCACCCGCCGGTTCGCGGGCCGCCAGGCTTGCCCGGCCCGAAGCCGGTAGCCTGGACACATGCAGGTTGAGATCGACTTCCGCGACGTCATCGAGGCCGACCTGCCCGGCCTGGACTGGACGGGCGGCCCCGCACACCAGCTCTACGTGGCCACGACGCTGGACGCCACCTATGCCGGCGATGTCGAGCTCGTCGTCGGCGAGGCCGGCGGATGGCGGCTGGTCGCGTTCGGCGGCGTCGACTTTCGCACCTGGACGGACGCCGGGCGCCTGTGGATGCTCATCGTGGACGATGCCTGGCGCAACCTGGGCGTCGGGACGGCGCTGATCGGCGCGCTGGAGGACCGCGTCCGCGCGCGCGGGCTGACACGGGCCCGGTTGCACGTCGAACACGACAATCCGCAGGCCCGGCAGCTGTACGAGCAGCTGGGCTACCGCGCGATCGGCGAACAGACCGACTCGTGGCCCAACGACGCGGGCGGCACGACCACCGTCGCCGTCACGCTCATGGAGCACGCGCTGTCGTAACCGCGCCTCACGACGGACCGCCTCACGACGGACCGCCTCACGACGGACCGCCTCACGCGACGGGCTGCCTCACGACGAGCCACCTCACGACGGACACAGCACGTCGGCGGCGTTCTGGAACCCCGTGTACGCGCTGTCCCAGGCCGCCCGGTCGGCAACCGACCAGTCCTGGCCCCGGGAGACATCGTCGGCGAGCGTGTCCAGCGAGGTTCCCATCTGCGTGAGCGTGGCGGCGACATCGTCCGGCGGGTCGGACTGCTGCAGCGTCTGCACCATCGACTGCGCCGAGGCCACCGACTGCTGCGCGCCGTAGGTGTTGCCGGCCTGCAGCTGCTGCGGGTAGATCGCCAGCATGGTGTCGATGACCATGCGGCCCACCGAGTACTGCATGCAGAACATCAGATTGCCCGGCGCGATGGCCTGCGGCGACACTGTGCTGGGGATCGGCCACCACGCAGGGGGCGTCACGGACGATCCCGGGATGGGCACGGCCGACGGTGCGGGCACAACGACGGCGGACGGGGCCGGCACGGTCGCGGACGGGGTCGGCGCGGCCCCGCCCTGCTCGACGTGGCGCACCAGCAGCGTCAGCCCGAGCACGACCAGCGCGATGACCAGAATGACCGTCAGCGCGATGATGCCCCGGTTCACCGGCCGATCGGGCGGCGGTTCACCCGGGTACTGCGCGGGTCCGCCCGGCGGGGCCCATCCGGCGGGCGGACCGAAGTCCGCGGGATAGCCGGGAGCGGGTGCGGGCGCGGCGGGCGGCAGGAAGTCGGGGCGGGGCACTCCCGGCGGCGGCTCCATCTGGCTCATGAGGGTACGTTACGCCGGACAGGCCCAGTTCGTCTCGGTCGTGAAATCCAGATGCCTGGCGAACCTGGCGCCGACACAGGGCTGTACGAGTGCCGCGATGTGCGACGCGGGCTCCCGCGCGCGCCAGCATCGTCGTCCCCCGCGCGCGAAATGAGCGTCGCCCCCGGCGCTCGCATGCGCGACCCGGACGCCGTCCAGACTCACGCAGGCCTGTCACCAGGCACACCTGCGGCGGATCGGCGCCTACTTGATCACCGCGTTGGCCAGCGCGGCCACCCGGTCGGCGACGTACGACCCGCTCCACAAGATGTCGTTGTGTCCGACGCCGTCGCGGACGATGGCCTGGAACAGGTCGGTCGCATGCCCGGCGACGGTGGCCGACTCCGACGCCGGGACAATCGTGTCAGCGCTGCCGGACAGCACCGTGATGGGCACGTTGACCTGCGTCAGCATCGCGAGGGTGTCGTACTTGTCCCGCAACACGTGGTTGAGCAGGCCGACCGACAGCCACGGGTAGTTCGCGTGCGCCACGTCCGCCATATCGGTGAACGGCGACCGCAGGACGAGTCCCGCGGGCGGGTTGGTCGTCGCCAGCTGGACGGCCACGGCCGTGCCCAGCGACTCGCCGACGTAGAGGGTGCGCTGGGGCGTGAACCCCGCGGACACGAGGTACGCGGCCGCGGCCTTGGCGTCCAGCGCCAGGCCCGCCTGGCTCGGCGAGCCCGGATTGCCGCCGTACCCGCGGTAGTCGAGCAGCAGCACGGTGAATCCCTGCGCTGCGAGCGCGCCGCCGATGCCCAGCCGGTTGCCGCGATTGCCGCCGTTGCCGGGCAGGAACAGGACGGCCTCGTTGCGGTTGTCCTGCGTGGGCGTCAGCAGCCACGCATGCAGCGTGAGACCATCCTGCGTTGTCAGATCGATATCCTTGCCCGGAACCCCGTGGCTGAGCAGCGTGCCCGGATCGGCACGATCGGGCGCGTAGATGAGGCTGCGCTGTCCGAAGAACACGGCCGCCACGAGCCCAAGCACGACGACCACGACGACCGCCACGACGATGATGGGCCAGCGCCGCCGCACCCGGTGCGCGCTGCGTCCAGTCTTGGTACGTACGGACGGCGCGGGCGCCGCCCTTGTCTGCGTCTCCGGCTTTGCGGG
>WRGV01000366.1 GCA_009787035.1 Propionibacteriaceae bacterium
CCGGCGGCATCGTCGGCGGCGGCCCCGCGACGGGCCTGCTGATGCTGATGGTCGTGTTGGCCGTGGCCGGCTCCGGCCTGCTGCTGCGGCGCACGATGCTGGGCGGTGCGATCCGCTGACCTGACACACAACGCGTCCGGCCCCCGTCATCCCTTGTGGGTGGCGGGGGCCGTCGCGCCTGTCTGGGATCGTCAGGGGTCTCCGCTAAACTTCTGGCGTGCCACAACCTGCCCTGATGACCGCGACCGCCTCCCGGGATTACGAGGCCAAGAACCTACTCGTGCTGGAGGGGCTGGAGGCCGTCCGCAAGCGCCCGGCCATGTACATCGGCTCGACCGACACGCGCGGCCTCATGCACTGCCTGTGGGAGATCATCGACAACGCGGTGGACGAGGCGCTGGCCGGGTTCGGCGACCACATCGAGGTCTGGCTCAACCAGGACGGCTCGATCGAGGTCGCCGACCATGCGCGCGGCATCCCGGTGGACACCGAGCCGCGCACCGGCCTGTCCGGCGTCGAGGTCGTCTTCACCAAACTGCACGCGGGCAGCAAGTTCGGCACCGGCGCGTACAACGCGACCGGCGGCCTGCACGGCGTGGGCGCGTCCGTGGTCAACGGGCTCAGCGCGCGCCTGGACGTCGAGGTCGACCGCGGGGGAGCGACCTGGGCGATGAGCTTCCGGCGCGGCAGGCCGGGCGTCTTCGACGGCGACGGCCCCGACGCCCCGTTCACCCCCGGCAGCGGGCTGCACAAGGCCGGCAAGGTGGCCAAGGGCGTGACCGGCACGCGCGTGCGCTACTGGCCCGACCGGCAGATCTTCCTGAAGGACGCGCAGCTGTCGTACGACCAGCTGGTCGAGCGCGCCCGCCAGACCAGCTTCCTGGTGCCCGGGTTGCGCCTGATCGTCACCGACCGGCGCAGCGGCGCCGTGGACGCGTCCGAAGACTTCTGCCACCGCGAGGGCATCGCCGAGTTCGCCGACTTCCTGGCCACCGATCCGCCCGTCACCGAGGTGCTGCGGTTGCAGGGCACCGAGACGTTTACCGAGACCGTCCCGATGCTGGACGACTCGGGCACCATGACGCCCACCGATGTCGAGCGCACGCTGGACATCGACATCGCGGTGCGCTGGGGCACCGGCTACGACACGATCGAGAAGAGCTTCGTCAATATCGTGGCCACGCCCAAGGGCGGCACGCATGTGCAGGGGTTTGAGCGCGGCCTGGTCCGCGCGTTCGCCAAGAGTCTGGACGGAACCCGTCTGCTCAAGGCGGGCGAAGAGGTCACCAAGGACGACATCGTCGAGGGGATGACCGCGGTCATCACCGTCCGACTTCCCGAGCCGCAGTTCGAGGGTCAGACCAAGGAGGTGCTGGGCACCCCGCCGGCCACGCGCCTGGTGGCCAAGGTGGTCGAGGATCAGCTGTCCCACTTCCTGACCAGCACCAAGGCCGCAGAGCGTCCGGCCGCCCGCGCGCTGCTGGAGAAGGCCGTCAACGCCTCGCGCACCCGCGTGGCAGCCCGCGCACACCGCGAGAACCAGCGCCGCAAGAACGCGCTGGAGTCGTCCACGCTGCCGCCCAAGCTGAAGGACTGCCGCTCGTCCGACATCGACCGCACCGAGCTGTTCATCGTCGAGGGCGATTCGGCTTTGGGCACGGCGAACCTGGCGCGCGACTCGGAGTTCCAGGCGCTGTTGCCGATCCGCGGCAAGATCCTCAACGTGCAGAAGGCGTCGGTGGGCGACATGCTCAAGAACGCCGAGTGCGCGGCGATCATCCAGGTGATCGGCGCGGGCACGGGCCGCACGTTCCTGCTCGACAACATCCGCTACGGCAAGGTCATCTTCATGGCCGACGCCGACTCCGACGGTGCGCACATCCGCTGCCTGCTGGCGACGCTGTTCTTCAAATACCTGCGGCCGATGGTCGAGGCCGGGCGCATCTACTCGGCCGTGCCGCCGCTGCACCGGTTCGAGCTGACCAACCCCAAGAAGGGCCAGGAGCGCTACATCTACACCTACTCGGACAACGAGTACCAGCGCAAGATCGCCGAGCTGACCAAGAAGGGGCAGGGCTTCAAGCCGCCGCAGCGCTACAAGGGCCTGGGCGAGATGGATGCCGACCAGCTGGCCGAGACGACTATGAACCCCAAGCACCGCCTGCTGCGCCGCATCACCGTGGACGACGCCCGCGCCGCCGAGGCGACCATCGAGAAGCTCATGGGCAACGACGTCGCCCCGCGCCGCGAATTCATCGTCGAGGGCGCCTACGCCCTGGACGAGAACCGACTCGATATCTGAGCGGCCGCGGCCTAGTGACGCCAGCGGTCGCCGCGACCGCTGCCCGTGTGCCTGCCCGATCGCCCCTCCTTGGCCGGGCGCTGATACCCGCCACGGCGCCGGCTCTGGTCGGCCGAGCGTTCCTTCTTCGCACGCGGGGCGTCCTCGAACCGACGCGGGGCATCCTCGCGCGACGGATTCTTCCCCTTGCGACGCTTGGCTTCGGGCGCTGCAGGTCGGTCTGCCGCGTCGTCCTCCGCATCGAACGGAGCCTCGTCACCCACGGCCAAGGCGGCCAGCGCCGTGGCCAGCTCAATGGCCTGCCGCAGACGCGCGCCCTCGGTTGCGTCGGGGCCGGTCTCCTGCGACCGACACGCGGTGTCGAGATAGTCGTCCACCGCCTGCCGCGCGATGTGCAACCGGCCGCCGGCCAGCCG
>WRGV01000367.1 GCA_009787035.1 Propionibacteriaceae bacterium
GGCAGGCGGGGAAGGCATGGTCGTCAAGCCGGCGTCCATGCCCGTCCGCGGCACGCACGGCCTGGTGCAGCCGGGCCTCAAGGTGCGCGGACGCGAGTATCTGCGCGTCACCTACGGGCCGGACTATCTGCGTCCCGACAAGCTGGAACGCCTGCGCGTGCGAAACCTTGGCCGCAAGCGGTCGCTGGCGCTGCGCGAGTATGCACTGGGGCTGGAGGCCATCGACCGGCTGGTCGCGGGCGATCCGGTCTGGCGCGTCCATGAGGCGGTCTTCGGTGTGCTGGCGCTGGAATCCGACCCGGTGGACCCGCGGCTGTAGGGGAGCGGTTCAGGGCACAGGCACCGTGTGCGGGTCACGGTTGCGCGCGATCATGACGACATCGCGTCCCACGACCGCCAGGGCGATGAGCAGGCCGACGCCGCGCACGATCCACTCCTGCGCCAGGAACACGCACGCCATCGAGACCAGCACCGGCACCAGATACCGCACGGCCCAGCCGATGTAGCCGCCGAAGCTGGGCATGCGCACGCCCGCGCGTTCGGCGATCGAGCGCACCATGAAGTTGGGGCCGTTGCCGATGTAGGTGAGCGCGCCGAACGTGACGGCGCCTAGACTGATGGCCTCCAGGTACAGCACCGGCACGCCCGCCACGACCGCGTGGCCGGGCAGGGTGAGCTGCGTGGACATCTCGAAGAACGTCAGGTATGTGGGCGCGTTGTCGAGCACGCCCGACAGCACTCCGCTGGCCGCGAACAGGCTGAACTGGTTGAGCGGCAGGGCGTGTGCGTGCAGGCGCAGGAACTCCAGCGCGGGCACCATCGTCAAGAAGATGCCGATGAACAGCGCCGCGACCTCCAGGATCGGCGCCCACGTGAACCCGTTCAGGCGCAGGCGCACGTCGCGGTCGCCGATGAGGTACGACGCGCCCGCCGCGGCCAGTTGCACCACCACCTTGATCACGGGATGATCGCCCAAGAGCGCGACCGAGGCGACGATCACCGCAAGCCAGATGAAGTTCGCTCCACCGTGCAGTCGCAGCGGGGTGCGGTCGGTGTCGTCCCAGGCGATCGCGGACGGATGCTCGCGGGCGTAGGCGCGGCGGTCGAGCGCGTAGTACGTGAACAGCAGCAGTCCGCAGGTGAACAGCCAGGGCCCCCACAGGGTGAACGTCCAGGCGAACGGGACGCCACGCAGCATGCCGATGTAGAGCGGCGGGTCGCCGAGCGGGGTCAACAGGCCGCCGCAGTTGGCCACGATCAGGATCGTGAAGATGAACGTGTGTGCCTTGAGCGCGCGCTCGCGGTTGGTGGCCAGCAGCGGGCGCACGAGCAGCATCGCCGCACCCGTGGTGCCGATGAAGCTGGCGATCAGCCCGCCGATGCCGAGCAGGATCGTGTTGGTGCGCGGGGTCGCGCGCAGGTCGCCCGACAGGTGAATGCCGCCCGAAATAACGTACAGGCTTGCCAACAGGGCAATGAATTGGACGTACTCGCCGAGCGCATGCCCCACCAGGGAGGTGCCGCCGCTCAGGCACGTCCAGGCGGCCGTCGGCACGCCGAGCACGAGGGCGGCGGCCAGCTTGACGCCGTTGCGTTCCCAGTGGTGGGCCAGTGCGGGGATCATCGGGGCGATCGCGATGGCGAGCAGCATGACGACAAACGGCACCAGCCCCCAGCCTGGAACGTCCATCGGCACCTCCTCCGCCGTCGTGTTCATTGTGTCAGACCGGCGCGCCATGCGCGTGCGCGGTCAATCCAGCAGGTCGCGCGTCACCTTGTCGGCCAGCAGGCGTCCGGTCGGGCTCAGGTGCAGCCGGTCGTCCGCGTCCACCCGCGCCAGGCCGTCGCCCACCAGCGCGGGCACGCGCGAGCGCTCCACCTCATCCAGCTGCGACAGGGGCAGGCCGTCGGCGATGCGCACGCCCAGCATGACGGCCTCCTCGTGCCGGGCGCGCTCGTCCAGCAGCTCACAGCCGGCCCCCGGCCAGGCGCCCGCGTCCAGCGCGGCGCCCCAGGCGCGGGGATGTCGCAGGTTCCACCACCGGAATCCGGCGATGTGCGAGTGTGCGCCCGGGCCTGCACCCCACCAGTCGGCGCCGCGCCAGTACGCCAGGTTGTGCCGGCATTCGTGGCCCGGACGCGCCCAGTTGCTGATCTCGTAGTTGGCCAGGCCCGCCTGTGTCAACACCTCGTCGGCCAGCAGATACTTGTCGGCGAGGTCGTCCTCGTCGATGCCGGGCAGCGCACCCTCCCGGATGCGTCGCGCCAGCGGCGTGGCGTCCTCAATCGTCAGCGCGTAGGCGCTCAGGTGCTCGGGTGTGACCGACAGGGCGGCGTCCAGGCTCGCGCGCCAGTCGTCCATCGACTCCCCGGGCGTGCCGTAGATCAGGTCGAGGTTCACCTCGGTGAAGCCCGCCCGGTGCGCATCGCGGGCCGCCCGCAGCGCCTGCCCCGGCGTGTGGACCCGGTCGAGGGTGCGCAACACGGGCTCGCACGCCGACTGCATGCCCAGGCTCAGGCGCGTGAAGCCGGCGGCCAGCAGCCCGTCCAGCACCGCGGGCGTGATCGTCTCCGGGTTGGCCTCACAGCTGATCTCGGCGCCCGGCGCCAACCCGAAGCGGTCGCGCGCGTCGTCCACCAGCGCGCCCAACTGCCCCGGTGTCAGCATCGTCGGCGTGCCCCCGCCGATGAATATCGTTGCCAGAGGCGGG
>WRGV01000368.1 GCA_009787035.1 Propionibacteriaceae bacterium
ACCAGGTCGTAGGTCTGCTCCACGTTCCCCGAGAAGCGCACCGCCGACTCCAGCTCCGGATCGCACCGATCCGTGCGCAGGCAATAGCTCCAGCCGTGCGCTCGCGCCCACAACGCGGCCGGAGTCGGGTTGGCTGCCGCCTGGACAGCTCCGCGTCGATCCGAGAGGCTGCTAGCGATGCCCATGGCCCCAAAGAGAACCACAGCAACCGGCACCACCAGTATCGCCTTGAACAACGTGGGCCAGTCCGCGGAAAAGCGTTGCACCGCATCCACCTGCATCAGCGTCATATAGAGCACCAATAGAACGATGAACGCGACTGTTGCACCGATCCAGCCCCACACCTTCGTCCGTTTGCCGATCTGCTCGCCTGTCAGACGCGACACCACAACCCCTCCAGCGATCTTCGAATCCACAACCTGACGTAAACATCCAGTCGCAAGCATCTATTTTGCGCCACATCGGCGTGCCGGCGGCATCGCACCCCGCGTGGAGGCGTCCGCCTCCAGCACGCCCGCCAGCTGCGATAGCAGCGCCAGCGCCACGGGCATGACCTCGTCGGGATCGGCCGCCCAGGCGACCTGGACGCCGATGTGGTCATCGTCGAACCAGGCGCCGAACGTCACGCCCGCGGGAAGGTCGGCGACCGTCACGACCGCGAGGAACTCCGCACCGGACAGCAGCTTGGCGACCTCGGCGAAGCCGCCGTCCGTGATGTCGCCGATGACGTCGCATCCGTCCGCCTGCACGGTCGTCAGCTTGGTCTTGCCGACCTGGCTGTGCGCCGCCGCACGAGTCTTGGCCGCAGCAGCGTCTGTCCGCGTGACCGTCAGCTCGCCGGGCCAGCCCTGCTTCAGCTTCATGACCACCGACTCGGTGTCGCTGCGGGCGCTGGTGAACGCCCAGATCGAGCGGCCCTCGTACTGCCCCTTGACCATGCCGAGCACGTACGGAGCGGCCGGGGCCGGGAAGTGCGCGCTGCGCCGGACGTCGTCGGCATGCTCGGGCTGCGACGAGATGGACGGGATGGCAACCAGGTCGGCCAGGGATTGCGGCACGGCTGCATCCAGCCGCGTGGTGATGTCTGCTGCGCTCAGGGATCCCAGCCTCCGTGGCCGCGCGCGGCCGAGCGTGGGACAAACAGGCCTCCAGGACCCAGAATCCGGACAAAACCGGCCAGTTTTCGGCACCTGGGCGCGCGTTTGTCCCCTCGCTGGCCGCCTCCGGGCCGGTTTCCGGCCGGTTACGGGCGCTGTCTTGGCAAATCCTGTGCCAGCGCAGCGCAAATCGTGCGCCTGGGCAGGATTTGTCGGAAACAAGGGCTACGCGGCGTCGTCCGCGGGCTCGTCGGCCTCCAGGATGTCGGCCAGCTTGGCGAGCAGGGCCAGGGCCGGTTCGAGCACGGCATCGGGGTCGTCGGCCCAGTCCACCTGCACGGCGATGTGGTCATCGTCGAACCAGGCGCCGAAGGTCGCACCGGCGGGCAGTCCGGACGCCGCGACGGCCTTGAGGAACCCCGCGCCGGACAGCAGCGTGACGACCTCGTCCGCACCGGCACCGGTGATGTCACCCGCGACGGCGCAGCCGTCGGCCTGCACGGCACCGACCAGGCGGCGCGCCTGCTTGGCGGTCCGGGTCACGGCGGCGTTGGGCACGGTGACCGTCAGCTCGCCCGGCCAGCCGTGCTGCAGCTTCATGACCACCGCCTGGATGCCGGTCTTGACGCTGGTGAATCCCCAGGTCGTCCGGCCCTGGAAGGTGCCGTCGATCATGTCGAGCACGTACGGCGCATCGGCGCTGAAACCGGCCGAGCACAGCAGCGCCTCGCCCGGCGTCTCGGCGCGGAAGCGGTAGCGCCAGCCGTTGGCGCTGGCCCAGTTCGCGGCCGGGGTCGGATCGGCCTGCGCGGCCTGGTCGGCCTCGCGCTCAGCATGCGCCGAGAACACGGCGTAGGCGAGGATGCCGCCCCCGATCGTGACCAGCGCGACGATGACGCTCGTGGGCACCGCATAGTTCTCGAACAGATGCCGGATCGCGGGCACCAGCGTGCAGACCAGCGCGATGACGACGACCCAGAGCACCAGACCGATCCACATCGCGGGCCCGACGGCCCGATCCGTGCGCTGCTCGATCCGCTCGGCTGATTGTTGCGAAGTCATAAGTCCTCCCGCGCGTCGAGGATACCAGCGTTGGTGACGCTCACCATACGCCACGGCATACCAGACTTCTCGAACGCGGAGCCCCAGATAAGAAGTTCCCAAACACTACATCTGTGACAAGGCAATATGCTGCCGCATCGGCTCAGGTACCCCAGAATGTCGCCAACCCCTTGACAGCACTGACAGCCCTTGCCACCATGGATGCGCCGGCACTTCGTGGTCGAAGCCCCGGCGCCGGAATAACCACCGGCATCATGGGCAGGCACAGCTGACCGCCCAGATGCCCCGACACCCCACATCCATTCCACACACCTTCCCGCACCAACACCCTCATCCGCACGTCTGTTACGAAGGAGTCCGTCATGTCCACCATCCGACCCCCCCGCTCCACCCGTCGCGCAAGCCTGCGCCTGATCGCCTGCGGCGGCATCGGCGCCCTGTCCCTCGCCGTCGTGCTCAGCCTGTCCGAGCTCGGCACCGCTCATGCCGCCGAACCGCCCGCTCCAGCACCCGTGGCAACCGCGCCGTCCACCCTGTTC
>WRGV01000369.1 GCA_009787035.1 Propionibacteriaceae bacterium
GGTGGGGGCCGGCGTGGCGGTCGCGGCCAAGGCCTTCTCGGGCACGAGCCCCGCGCCCGCGCCGACGACGCCAACGCGTCCGTCCTGGGTGCCGGCGCACGCGGACGGCCCCGGCTACCCGTCCGGGTTGGAGGAGTCCTTCGACGCGACGGGCGCCGACGACGGCATCGCGCTCTCGGTGACGCTGCAGGCGCCCCGCTCGACCGGCCTGTCCGGCGACGTGCTGATCGCCTTCCCCCCCGCCAGCGACGGCGCCTGCCCGACGGTGTCGGGCGCCGGGTTGACGCCGCTGACCGTGACGCACGACGGCGTCAGCACGCCGTGCAGCTACCGGATGGCCGCCGATCTGTCGGCCGGGCAGGCCGCGACGACGCAGATCCAGGTGACCGGCGCCGACCCGGCCACGCTGTCCGCCTGGTTGTCATCCCTTGTCAACGCCACACAGGCCGGGTTGGACGAGGTCAGCGGCACCGCCTTCGCGCTGCAACGCGTCCAGGACATCCGGGTAGACGTCGGCGACGTCCAGTTGAGCGGCGGGCCCGTGCCGGTGCCGTACGCGGTCACGGCGGTCTGGCCGTCCGGGCAGACGGCGGCGTCCACCGTGCTCTTGCGCAACACCACGCTCGACTACCAGGCGACCGACCTGCTGCGCTCGCTCACCGGCGGGGCCGGCCTGGCGGGCGTCGACGTGCGCGCCTGCCCGCAGGTGCTGGTCACCCAGACCCGCACGGTCGCCCAGCAGACCGCATCGTCGTGCTTCCTGGACGTGCGCATCGGCGACCTCGACTCGGGTCAGGTCGGCTTCGCGATTTCGCAGCAGCCTTCGTAGGCTCGGTCACCAATCCGGGTGCGCCAGAGCGTCGGCGCGATGGGCATCCAGACGAGCTCGTCGAAGGTGACCGTCCGCCGTCGCATGATTTGCTGCAGAACCGCCTCGGTGCGCCGCCAGGTCCGCGTCACGGGGGTCGTCCATGCGAAATGTGAGCGCCTGGACCAATCCGCCGGCAGCTGTCCCGGCGCAGGGGCCTGTCCCGGCATGAAACGAGCCTTCCGCTGAGCAGCCGACCGCTAGAGAGCCAGCTGATACCGGACCGCGTCGTCGACGCGCGCCATGGCCTCGCGACTGAGCACGCCCATGGCACGGACCACTCGCCGCACCGACACGGAACGGATCTGTTCGGCTTGGACGGTGGACGCCACGCGCAGGCCCGACTCGTCGGGCGCGATGGACGTCTGGTATGGACGCGGAGCCGCCTGGACGCGGCTCGTCATCGGCGCCACCGTGATCATGGCATACCCGAGCCTGGCGGCTGCGGCGTTGGCGGCATCATTGCTCACCACCACGCAGGGCCGCGTCTTATTCTGCTCCGGGCCCACCGCCGGATCGAGCTCGACCAGGACGATCTGCCCACGCCGCAGCGGCATCATCCACAGTTCGGCCATCACTCCTCGCTCCAGTCCGAGCCGTCGAGCCCGTCGCTGGCGGCGAGATCCCACAGGCGAGCCTCTCCGCTCTCCTCCCACGCTTTGAAGTCTTCCACGTACATGTCCACGACGTCGGCCATGCGCATCGCGCGGATGGCGTCGGCCACCACCGCCGAGCGGCTGGCGTAACCCCCGCCCCGCGACCGCTCGTCAAGGAACCGCACGTCGTCGTCCGTCAGACTCAAACTCACTTTCACACCGTCATACTACCGCCATGCCTGGTTAATTGCTACCATAGCGACACCAATCCGGGCCCGACTGCGCACAGGCCGGTTCCGTCAAGTAGTAGCCATGGTGTCTGCCGCACTCAAACGCGCGGCGCACCGTATCCCGCGCGACTCCGAGCCGCTCGGCAATCGCCCGCCCCGACAAGCCCTCACTCAACGACAGCTACCGGATCTCAGCCCAGTCACTCACAGCAATCACTCCTCCAGCCTCAAGGAGTGGCCTACTTTTCAACCGTTGAAACTGGTCTAGATTTCAGCCGTCATCAACATTTCCGCTGGTCAACCCCGGTGACGGAGTGACTAAATACCACGTCGCCATCTCCGACACCGCGTAGGCGACCTTCACCCAGGGCTGCGGGCCGCCAGCTCAGCGCCGCGCGGATCCTGATCGAGACCACACTGGACCACGACGACATGCGGGCGTGCCGCGCCGCGCCGCAACCTGGACGCGGGATCATCAGACCGGATGCGACCAGAGCGTCGGCTCGATGGGCATCCAGATGAGCTCGTCGAAGGTGACCGTGCGACGGCGCCGGCGAAAGCCCATGACGCCGCCGCAGGCCAGTCCGCCGACGTGCTCGACGATGAAGCGCACCGCGTCGTCGTGGGTCTCGTCGGTCACGACCGAGGCGAGGCAGACCGCCCGCCAGCCGGCTTCGTTCTTGGAGACCGCGTTCAGCATGAACTGGTAGGCGGCCTCAATGCTGTCGAAACCGTTGGAGTCGACGATGAAGGGCTCCAGGGCGCCGTCCTGCGAGACGCCGACCCCGCATGGCACCAGGAAGCCGTCGCGGGCCGTCTGCTCCTGGGCGTACGGACCGACGTACTCCATCATCCGGTTGGTGTCGTCTTGGGCCTGGTCGGGCCAGTCTTCCATGGGGATCATCACACGCTCCTAGCCAACCGGACCTTCGCCGGCCGCTGCTTCTCATTGGTGCGGAACCGGCCCGGCACCCACCCGCACCCCACGAACCG
>WRGV01000370.1 GCA_009787035.1 Propionibacteriaceae bacterium
CTCCGGCACAGCCGGAGCCCGCGCGGCCCGCGCCGCCGGAGCCGAGCTGGCGGGAGGCGGACGCCGCCGCGGCACACGTCTGGCAGGGCGCACCGACACCACCGACACCACCGACGCCGCCGGTCCCCGAGCCGGATACCCGCGACGATGCCGTCGCCTCGCGTGATCAGAGCGCCACGGTACGCCGCCTGCGCACGGCGTTGATCGCCGTCAGCGTGGTCCTGGCGCTGATGGTGGCGCTGACCATCATGCGCCTGGTGGAGCTGCCGGCGCTGAACGCCCGCATCCAGGAGATCCAGAACAGTCGGCCCACGGTCACTGCGACGGTGCCCGTCCCGAGGGACGCCCCGGGCGTCTCGGGCACCATCCTGACGGGCTATACCTTCGGGACGGTGCCGCTGCCGTCCGACCTGCTGGCGCGCGGATATGTCTCCAGCAACTCCGCCGACTGGGCCTCGCTCAGCTCGAAGGGCACGGTCGTCATCGTGGGCCTGCAGACGGTCAAGGCGGCGCGCGCGGTCGGCGGCGGGGACGCGGGCGCGTCCGCGCAGGGCTGGGCGGTGGCGAACGGCGCCACGCTGGACGCCGGTTCGCAAAGCTGGAAGAAGACGCCCCTGGGCTACACCGGCTGGTGCGTCACGAGGCACGCCCCGTCCGGGCTGGACGACGTCGGCGTCGGGACAAACTCGACCGGCCGGGGCTGCTTCTACGCGACCGCCCACGGCGCCAGCTACATCTGGATGTGATGGCCGGTTGCCCCTTGCTCGAGCACCCTGCCAAAATGGTCAGAAGAACCAGCACAAAGAGGATGTTGGCTCGTTGGGCGCATCTTGGCGTGGTCATGAATCCACCTGGTATGGTTATGTGTCTGTCGATGATCTCAATCCAGTTTCTGTTTGTTTTGCTATCGGGTGTCGATTAGGATTATGACACCGCGTATGGTCGCAATGACGCTGCATTCGCGAAAATGCCTGAACTCCAACTGGTAGTCTGTTTATGGTGTACTTCAGCGGAACGCATGGAATGGCTAGCCTATCCAGTACACGCTGCTGATGACATCATTCCAGCTGATGAGGTTGCCGAATATCGACTGGGTTCGAGCGATATTGGCCAGGTCGGGTGCGTACGCGTACGGTGGCAAGTATCCGCGATAGCCGTCGCCGTTGGCATCGGAATAGAAAACCTGAGTGTGGTTAACCATGTTGTTCATCGATGACATGGCGTCGTTGAAGCCCTTTTCCTTTAGGTTGGGGTAGTCTCCAGAGACTCCTCTAGCTGCGGTCAACGTGCTACCGCTATAGTTGGCGTCCGAGTACATGCAGAGCGCTGCGTTGCAGACGGGGGCAGCGCTGGCCTTGGGTGCACCGCCTGCCAGGAGGCCAAAAACGCCGAGAGTCATGAGCACTATAAACGTGATGAGGGTCACGACGACCACCATTGTTTTCCGAAGACCTGTTCTCACAGACATTGCATTTCCTTTCAGGTTCGGGCACACATGCCCTACTATTGGGGGGGAACCGGATACTGTGGGTGAAGCTCACTTCTGTTGTGTTGTTGCCGTGTCTTGAGTTGCTCTTCACTGGGCGCTTACGGGTAGCCTACATCTCAAGCAAGTGTTCGATAAACAATCAGCCGGTATTTCGCTGCTCGACAGCTACGTGCCCGGAGCCTGAGATTCCCCCGGGAGCCGCTGCGGGCCTGGCTAAGCTGGGGCGCTGACTCAAGGAGGCGTCATGGATGAGCGGCATATGGACGGCTATCGTCCGCCAGCGGATCGGGGACATTCCGAGTCGGCGCGTGCCAGCGTGGCCGAGCCCGGCTGGCGGGACAAAGATGCCGCTGCTGGCGCCGATATGGCCGATGACGGGCCGTACACGGCCCCTGAGGGGCCGATTGTCCCGGCATCCGCGGCGACCGTGTACCGGCTCAAGGCCGCGCTGGCCGCGGTGAGCGCGCTGCTGGTGGTGGCGGTGGCGTTGCTGGGCGTGTCCCGCACGGTGCGCGCGGCCCCGGTTGCGGCGCCGTCCACCGTGACGGTCGTGGAGGCCACGCAGACGCAGTGGGCCGTGGCGACCCAGACGGTGGACGCGGGCGGTGTCATGGCGATGGGCTCGTTCCTGGCCGATCCGGCGGTCGGGGCGATGCTGCTGCCCGCGGGCCAGCAGGTCGAGGCGAGCACCACGGGCGACGGCCAGGACACGTTCACGCTCGCGTCGGGCGTCGTCGTCATGCTGGGTGCGCAGAAGGACGCGGGCACGTCGCCCGCAGACATGTCGGCGGCGGCGCAGCGCTGGGCGAAGGGCAATCAGGTGACGCTGGCCGCCGGGAACCCGGATCCGACGCCCGACGGCCTCGGCTATGCGAACTGGTGCACGGCGGGCACCTCCGACGCGCACCCGGGCCTGGCGGGGCGGGGCTGCTTCTTCCCGACCCTGTCCGGGATGGCGGTGGCCTGGGTCTGGTCACCCCCGGACGCCGATGCGGCGGCGGTGGCCGCGATGCTGGGCCATTTCGTCCCGGTGGGGTGAGGGCGCCCACGGTCGTGGCTACGCTGGATACGTAGTCAAGGAGGCGGCATGACCGACGGATTCCGCGCATCCGATGCGGGACAGGCCCGCCGGGCCTCGAACGCCGCGCAGCAGCCTGCCGAGCCGGGCTGGCGGGACGTGTCGCGGGCGGCGG
>WRGV01000371.1 GCA_009787035.1 Propionibacteriaceae bacterium
GAACTGCCCGCGCATGTACGCGGCCATCTCGGCGGCCTTCTCCGGATTGGCCGCAGCCCGGAACGTCTCGAAAACATCCATCGCTGGCTCAATCTTCTGTGATCCTACGAGTGGAGCACAGGGGACTCGAACCCCTGACTTCGACCTTGCAAAGGTCGCACTCTACCAACTGAGTTAGTGCCCCAAGTCGGCGACAATCCTACCCGGACGAGGCCGTCCGCGTCCATCTCTCGCGTCACAAGCGCAACGCGTCAAGTGGGACGACGGCCACGCCGTCCGGATACTGCACGACGGCGTATACCCGCAGATCGCGCACCACCTGTGACTCGAACAGTGCCCCCAGTGTCTTGGGCTCGCGGACAAGCCCATCCACCGTGGCGCCCATCGCCGCCGCAGCCAGCGAGGGACAAACCAGATGTCGTTTGGGCGACTGCCGCAGCGTCGCGGAGTCCCGCCGCGCCGTGGACCAGGCGGGCTGATCCTCGACGATCATCAGGCGCTCCAGCGTGCTCACCGAGACGACGGGCAGCACACTCTTGGCCGCCCGCAAGGCGGTTTGCGTCTTGCCGCACCACTTGGCGCCCTCGATCAGCACCGCACCGGCGCGCCGCGGCCGTTCGGCCAGCTCATCATCTGCTACGCGCGGACGGTACTCCATGACAGTCGCCCTAGCGTCACTCGACAAGATGTCACAGATTTAGCCGACAGTCTGTCACGACCGGGTCCATCGGCGACGCGATTGGGTCGCCAGGGGCCAAACGGTGTCGGGCTCGTCGAGGGTGTCGGACAGCCGGGACAAATACGCGCCCCGGCTGATCTCGGTCGCACCCAGGCTGGCCAGGTGCGGCGTCACCCATTGCACGTCCAGCAAGGCATGTCCGGACGGACGCGCGCGCAGCACGTCAGCCAGCCGCAGCAGCGCGACCTTGGACGCATCCCGTCCCAGACGGGGGTCGTGGAACATCGACTCCCCGGCGAACAGGCCGCCCAGGCTCACGCCATACAGGCCCCCGACCAGGCGGCCGTCGGCGTCCCACGTCTCGATGCTGTGCACGAACCCGGCCTCGAACAGCCTGGTGTACACCGCGGCGATGCGCGCGTCGATCCAACCATCCGGACGCGCCGGATCCGAACACCCGGCCAACACAAGGTCAAACGCGGCGTCCACCGTCGTCACGTACCGCTTGGCCGACTGGGCCAGGCTGTGCGAGACGCGCAGCGCGGACAGTTCGATGACGCCGCGCCGCATCGGCGACCACCACCCCATGTCGTCGCCCAGCACGTCGATCGGCATCGGGAAGACGCCGCAGCGATACGCCTCCAGCGCCAGCCCGGCGTCGAACCACGGCGAGCGCCCCACGAGATCCTGGTCGGGCCACGAATCGGGCGACCCGAACAGCATCGACAGCATGCCATCATCCTGTCACGAGGCTCCGACAGAACGTCGGACGCGACAGCTTCCCCCGGGGACACCCGCGATTCACGGGACAAACCGGCTTCTATCGGGCAAAAATCGCCCGTTCTTGGGCGTTTTTCGACGTTGCGAAGCCTGTTTGTCCCGCAGGCCGCCATCCGCAAGCGCACAGACACGAGCGCAGGCGCAGGGGAACGCTCACGAGCAGCACGTCGGCCGGAGCTTTTCGCTGCGGTCCGACTGTGCCGGAGCGCCGATATGCGGAGGTCGCCGAGTGGAGGACGGCGGATACGATGACCGAAGGTCATCCGCCGTCCGCAACGGTGCTGCGACGAGCATTCCCCGTAGCCGGAGCGCCCTGGATACCCAGAGCACCCCAGCAATACGAGATGAGCCGCGGGGCTGGGAAGGCGTCAGGCAACCGCCGTGTGCTTCAGGCACACAAGGTTGACTGCAACGCACCCAGCGTCGTGGCGACTAGGCGGCGACGACCTCGACGGTGACGTGGGCGGTCACTGCATCCGTCAGCTTCACACCGATGGTGTGACGCCCGACCTGCTTGATCGCCTTGGCCACGCTGATGGCGCGCTTGTCGACGGCGGGGCCGCCGGCCTTCTTGATCGCCAGGGCGAGCTGCGCCGTCGGCACGGAGCCGAAGAGCTGTCCGGACTCGGCCGCGCGGGCCGCCACCTGGATCTTCAGACCCTCGATCTGGTCGCGCACCGCCGCGGCGTGCTCGCCGTCGCGGATCTCGCGCGCATCGCGCGCCCGCTTGATGCCGTCGATCTGCTTGGCCGAGCCGGCCGAGAACAGAACGGCCTTGTGCTGCGGCAGCAGGAAGTTACGGCCGTAGCCGTCCTTGACCTCGACGACGTCGCCCGGGATGCCGAGCTTGGCCACACTGGCCGTGAGAATGAGCTTCATTTCGATCAGCCTTCCTTGTCAGCGGGCCGTCGACGCGTACGGCAACAGCGCCAGCTCGCGCGCGTTCTTGACGGCCATCGCAACCTTGCGCTGATCCTGCACGGACAGCCCCGTCACCCGGCGGGCGCGGATCTTGCCGCGCTCCGAGATGAACTTGCGCAGCGTGGCGACGTCCTTGTAATCGACATGGTCGATGTGGACCGTCTTCACGGGCACGATCTTCTTGTTGTTCCTGTTGTTCAGCGGCCTACGCCCTGGACCGGCCATTGTGGTGCTCCTTGTCTTGCTGAGCCCGGCTCGCGCCGGAATGCGCCTTGTTGATATTTACGCTTGTGGTGGGGT
>WRGV01000372.1 GCA_009787035.1 Propionibacteriaceae bacterium
CTGGCGGCGCTGCGGGCCGACGCCCGCCGCTGAGTCGTCCTCAATCGCGCAGGGCCAAGCCCGGCTGCAACCGCGACGCCACGATCCCCGGAATGATCGACCCCACCAACGCCGTCACCACCGACACCGACACACCCACCACCGCAGCAGTCACCGGATACCCCGGCGCAACAATCGGCGAGTCATACGCGATCTGACCCCGGAACACCAACAACCCAACCCACGCAACCACCGCACTCACCGCCGCCACAAACACCGCCAACAGCAACGACGACCCCACAATCATCTGCACGATCGACGCCTTACTCGCACCGATGGCCCGCCGGATCACCAACTCATGCGCCCGCTCCCGCACCGACGCCAACCCCACATTCACAATCCCCAACGCAGCCACCGCCAACGACAACCCCGCCACACCCGCGAAACTCCACTGCATCACCGCAATGAACCCCTGGAAACCCGCCAGAGTATCCGTCTGGGTGACGGCGCTGTCCCTCGAAAGCCCCCGATCGGTCAACCAATCGTTGGTGACCGACTCCACCTGTGTCTGCGCCGCGCCCGGCTCCTGCCACAACAGCGTGAGGGTCGAAGGCGCCACCAGTTGCGGCGCGTTAGCAAACCACGCACGCGCGCTCGTATAGAGCGTCGGCTGCGGGGCGCCGTCGTTGACAACACCCACGACGTCCACCGGGAACGAGGTGTTCGTCGTCTCCCCCGCCAGCCACACCTGCGTCCCGACGCCGCCCAGCGTGCTCGCCGCGTTCTTGTTCATGACGACCTCGTACGGAGCGACGGCCGATGCGTCGCTCAGCCAGCGTCCCTGGCTCATCGGCAGTCGGTACACCGAGCCGTAGTCGCCACAGACGAACGTCACCGTGATGCCCGTCGTCTCCTGCTGGGCCGCCGCACTGCTGACCGGGGACGTCAGCGGGAACACCGACTCCGCGGGTGCCGCACTGCAGCCCAGATGCACCCCGGGCACGACGGGCAAATGCGCCATCATGTCGACCAGGTCGGCCTGTCCCGTGGTCGGCGGCAGGGACACGGTGCGCGCGAACGTGGCCGAGCGGCCGCCCTGCTGCTCGGCGGTGGCAACGAACACTTCCTTGACGGTGTCTCCCGTCACGATGATCGCCATCACCGCGAAGACGCCCAGGAACAGGCTGATCGCCGTCAGCACGTTCCGCCCCGGATGCACCCGCAAGTCCGCCACCATCTGTCGCAAGCCGGTCACCACGTCACCTCCGTCCAGCCCGTGTCATACGCGACCTCGCGGCGTCCACCGGTGTTGTCAACAGCGAAAGGCCACGTCAGCGGACGCCGGACGAGGGCGGGTTTCGCCGGTTGCGCCACACTTTCGGACGGCTGCTCCTGGACGACGGTCGTCCGCCCCCACACGGTCGCCGGTTCCGGTGCCAGGGTCTGGGCGATCGGCGCCGCCACCTCGGGCCCGGCGGCCTCCAGATCGCCGGCCCGCACGTGTCCGTGGTCCATGACGTAGTGGCGCGAGCACAGGCGGGCGATCTCGGGGTCGTGGGTCACGATGACCAGCGCAAGGCCGGCCTGCTGCACCATCGCCATGAGGATGTCCATCACCGCGATGCCCGTGTCGGTGTCCAGCGCGCCGGTGGGTTCGTCCGCCATGACGACCTGCGGCTGGTTGACGATGGCGCGGGCGATGGCCACGCGCTGCTGTTCGCCGCCGGACAGCTGCCCCGGCTTGGCGTCCAGACGGTCACCCAGGCCCACCCCGGCGAGTGCCTGGCGCGCGCGGTCGGTCGCCTCGGAACGCCGCACGCCCGCATGCATGCACGGCAGCATCACGTTGTCCAGCGCGTTGAGATGCGGCACCAGCGAGTACGTCTGGAAGACGAACCCGATGAGACTCGCCCGCAGCCGGGACGCCTCGCGGTCGGACAGCGCGGCGGCGTCGCGCCCGTCGACCTGTAGCCTGCCGGTGTATTCGGCGTTGAGCAGCCCCAGGACGGACAGCAGTGACGTTTTGCCCGAGCCGGACTTGCCCACGATGGAGTACGAGTACCCCGACTCGATCTGCATCGACACCCGGTTCACGACGACCAGGGGTTCCCTGTGCGGCAGCGGAACGGCGACAGAGATGTCGTCCGCATCAACGATGAACCCCATGTCAGCCGGGCTTCTTTGTCGTCAGGTTGGGCGCCAACGATGAGATCGTGTCACCGACCGACAGCCCCTGCGTGATCTCGATGTAGGTGCCGTCGGTGCGCCCGAGAGTCACCGACACCGTCTGGGTGCCGCTGGGCAACACCCGCGTGACCTGGCCGGTGCCCTGCCGGCCCGCCACGGCGCCGATCGGAACAGCGATGACCTGCTCGGCGATCTTCCCGGTGGCCACGACGACGCCGGCCTGTCCCTCCAGGGCAGCGACATCCTTGGGCACCAGGCACATCCATGGCAGGGATCCGGCCGCATTGCCGCCCGCACCGGAGGCGGCGCCGACGTCGGAGTCCGACGCAACCGCCGCCACGGCGCCGCTGGACGCCGACACCAATGCCGCGCAATCGAAGGGGCCCGCCCCGTCCGTCACCTGGCCACGGCCGGTCGTGCCGCCCTGCTGGATGAGCGTCTGCCCCCACGCGGTGGGTGTGCCCTGCAGTGCGAAGCCCGTGAACCGGATCGCCGCG
>WRGV01000373.1 GCA_009787035.1 Propionibacteriaceae bacterium
TTGTGAGCCTTGACACGGCCAGTGGAGATCAGTGCGTCTTGAAGTTCACGTTTATAAAGTGGGCCTACGGATCGCTTCTGGAACGCAGGAATGAGTTCCGCACCGTGATCGAGCGAACGGTGTTGCAAATCGATCCCGGGGCTGAAATTGCAACATCCATGAACAAGCTGGAGAACGGCTTGCTCAAGGGGGTCGGTGGAATGCTCGACGTTGCCCTGCACAATGCCATGGCAGACTCGCAAGGCGATCAGCTCAACTTCACCAGTCTGGCCGATCTGTATCAGTCTGCCCCAGCTTTTCGGGAGCATTGGAACTAGGATACGGAGAATCTGAGGTAGATCGGCGATCGCGCTTTGCGAAGATTGCTGTGGTAAACATCGTCGGGCGAATGGTCCAGCATGACTTGACCGTTCTGGCTGCGGCGCGGCACCGAACCGTTGGGAGCTCCCGCCAACGCCTCACACCGGCCTTGTGCTGCATGGGTGCTCCTGCTGTTGCAGGCACCGCTCTTCCGCGAGCCTTGCCCAACTGTGGCAGGGTGTCTTGTCCAGCACGGCCGCTTAGGCCACGCGCCGACAATGACCTGACCCGCTGTTGCTACGTTGGGGTCTGCGACACCACATGCCTCAGCCTTGCGGAATGCCGTCACCTCCGGGCTCTTGCTGGCGGTGCTGCGGTGACTGGTGCCGTAATTGTTCAGTAGAGCCGCCGCGCGCAGGTGGTGCCGAAGCCGGTGCCGTAAGCGGTGATGGTGACGATGCCGGACCTGACTTGGCTCATTTAGTGCCCTTTTCGGGCGGTTTTGGCTGTGTGGCGAGTGTGAGGATGGCGCGGATGTCGTCGGGGATGGGGTCTTGCGCGGCCACAGCGTGTCCGGCGACGTCGAGGGTGATGGTCTTGTAGTGTCGCATGGTCTTCACGAACCGGTCGATCGACCAGCCGGTGGCGGCCTCGATGTGTCTGGCCACGGCCAGGCCGGCGAACACGACGTTCAGATGAGCTTTGATCGAGGTCTCCAGCCGGTGGTAGACAGGGTTCGCGTCCAGATCGTGTTTGGAGATGCGGAACGCGTGCTCGATGCGCCACAGGTCGTGGTACCGGTCGATGACCCAGCCGGGCTCGGCGTCCAGATTCGTCAGGTAGGAACGCCACCCGGCCAGCTGGCGGGCCTTCGCCTCCAACTCGCGGTTCACGCGGGCATCAGCACGCGAGACGACGACGAACCGGTTGCGTTTGATCGGCGTCTTCCCAGCCACGGCCTGCTCGGCTCTCGCCACTTGCGCGTCGATGCCACGCAGCCCGCGGGCGGCGCGTTTGGCCCGGTATTGGTAGACGAGCGTCCACCCCTGGTGGTCGGGGTCGGGCTGGTGCAGGACCAGCCCGTTCGGCGGCGCCTCGTCTGGGTGGGCCTGGTCCCACGCTCTGACCGGGGCGGGCACGTCCGCCAGGCGGGACCCGACGATGAACGTCCACCCCAGGTCGACGACCTTGTCCATGTTCGCGGCTGACATCATGCCGGCGTCGGCGACGACGGTCACCCCGGCGATCCCGTGGGCGCGAACGAACCGTTCCACGACGGGGATCATCGTGGTCTTCTCGGCCTTGTTCCCCTCGAACGCCTCCACCATGAGTGGGAAGCCCGTCTGGTCGGTCAACAACCCGACAGTGACTTGCGGGTCCACGGAGCGGATCTTCGAGTATCCGACCTTGCGGAAATCGTCTTCCTTGTCAGACGCCGTGGCCAGGGTCGTGACATCGTAAAGGACCAACGCCGCCGGGCCCAGCGCGGCTCTGGCCGCGCACGCCCCCGACAGCGCGTCCCCGAACCCCGGTGAGGCCCAGCCGGGCAGGCGCCGTTTCAACGTCGCGTACGAGAAGGACGGCACGCCCACATCTCCCAGGACGCGGATCGCATCCAGTTTGCTGGTCGCCTCGATCACGCGGGCCAGCGCGACCTTGCGGAACACCCGGTCATGGCCGCTCGCCTGGTCAAGGCCGAGCAGAGCCCATACCTGGTTCAGCGTGTCCCACAACACCCCCAGCCGGCACGACGTGATCGGCACCGCCCCGCGCGTCGGCGGCGCCGGCGTCGACGGCTCCCACGGGAGCTGGTCTTGCAGCCGCAGCGCCTCGACCCGCTGCTCGCCAGCCGCGCGCAGCAACGCCAACGTGACAGGATCGTGCGCGGAACCCATATGCTCGACCACTCGATGACCACGCTTACGGGACACGACGACCTGGACCGCCGTCGCTCCCGACGCCGTCTTCACCTGCCTCACATGCGGGGACACGCCCTCAGCCTACGACCAATTAGTGCCCCAAATCCGACTCACGAAACAACACAACCGCTAGTCAACCCAGCATCCCCGCCGAAACCGGCCCACACGTGAGCCAAGTCAGGCCGAAGCCGGTGCCGTAAGCGGTGATGGTGACGATGCCGGACGGGTCGCAGCAGATGGCCGTTCTGGCGCAACCGATCGTGGGTCAGCCGATGCAGGTGCCGGGCGGTGCGGGTGCGCGCCGACGAGCAGACGCACAGCCCCGCAGAGGCGGGACGACGGGCTCACGTGTCCCGTGCGACTGTCCAGCGTCTCATCCAAGACGGCACGATCAAGGCGTTCCGACGCGGATCGCACTATCGGATCCCCGAATCGGGGCTT
>WRGV01000374.1 GCA_009787035.1 Propionibacteriaceae bacterium
CGGCCCCGGGATGGTGGACGGACCGGCCGCGCTTATCGTGTGTCCCGCGCCGTCCGAACGCCACGTGTCGGCCGCGCGCCTGTCGGCGCAGGTGGTGCCGGCCGCGCTGCCTCCGTCCCTGCTCGACGTGCCGACGCGTCATCCCCGCGTCGCCGTCATGCTCGACGCCGACGCCGCCGGGAGTGAGCTGCTGCGCGACGTCGGCTGGACGCCCGTCCCGCTCCAGGCCGACGTGCCGCTGGCCCAGGCGGGGGCGCAGCTGGCGCAGGTGCTGATCGGCCAGGATGCCGTCGAGGGTTGGGCGGGTGCGCGATGACCGTGCGGGCGCGGCAGGCGGTGTGGACGTGGGCGCTGGTCGTGGCGTCCGCGATGTCGCTGCCCACGCTGATCGCGAGCGGCTCGTGGGTCGGCGCGATGGTGTTCCTGCTGACGCTCATCGTGGCGGTGGTGCTGGTGGCCCAGACGCTGTGCCAGCGCCTGGGCATGCTGTGGCAGCTGATCATCTGTGGCCTGGTCGCCGAGTTCGTGTTGACGTGCTTCATCGTCCACCGGCTGGCGGCAGATCTGGCCCCGGGCGGCTTCTTCCCGCGCGTGCGGGCGCTGAAGGCCAGCGACCAGCTGTTGGCCAACGCGCTGGCGTCCGTGTCCGGTGCGACCCCGCCGGCCAGCGATGCCGCGCTGTTCGCGCCGCTGGCGATGCTGATCATCGGGCATCTGGCCGTCCTCATCGCGGTGGTCGCCATCGTGACGCCGTGGCCCGCGCTGGTCGGCGTACTCGCGGCGGCGCCGTGGGTGTGCGTGTGCATGCTGGATCTGGGCGCCGGCTGGGGCTGGGCCGTCGTGACGGCGGCCTGCTATCTGGGCTTGTTGGCGTGGGGATCGTCGCCGCCAGGCGTGGTGCGTACCGGCGTGCAGCACGTGCCTGAACCGACCGGCTGGGGCCATGCGAGCGGACGTCCGTCCGTCGGCCCGGGGCTGGTCGCGCTCGTGGTGGCGCTGGTGTGCGGCATGGTGGCCGCGATGGCCGCGCCCGGCCTGCCCGTGTGGAACCAGGGGCAGAGCTGGGTGCAGGCGATCCGTACCGGTCCGGGGCGCGCCGGGGTCGCGGGGCCGGGCATCGGTGTCGGCGGCGTCTTCAATCTGAACCAGCAGCTGGGCAACGCCGACCAGACCGTCGTCCTGCGGGTCAAGGGCGACTACACCGGCGCGCTCAAGCTCTACTCGCTGTACACGTTCAACGGCGTGACGTGGAGCGCCCCCACCCCGTCCGGCGACGCGCAGCTGATCGGATCGGGCACGGTGCTGTGGCCGCCGACCGACGGGACGACCGGGTGGGACACGGGCTCGCAGCTGACGCTCGATCTGTCCCAGTGGCCGTACGCGTACCTGCCGATGGCGCTCGGGCCGCGCACCATCGACATCCCCGACAGCCTTGGCGCGTTCTACCAGGTGTCCAACGATGCCGCCGTGCTGACGCGGGGTGCGCGCGTGCCCGAGATGCTCACCGAGACCGCCCCCACGTTCAACCCCGCCCAGATCGCCACGGCGGGGGTCTCGGATACCAGCCCCGCTGCCCAGGGCGTGGACAGGCCCGTCCCGGAGCCGCACGCCGCAGAGGTCGCCAGCCTCGCACACCAGATCGTGCAGGACGCCGGCGCCACCACCCCGGATGCGCAGCTGCGCGCCCTGGTCGCCTACCTGCAGGGCCCGCACTTCCAGTACACGCTCACGCCGAGGGTCGATCCGTCCAGCTCCGACCCGGTCTGGGACTTCCTGCAGCGCGGCACCGGCTACTGTGTGCACTTCGCCAGCGCGCTGGTCACGATGGGGCGGGCGCTCGGCATCCCGATGCGCGTGGGCATCGGCTACTCGGGGGGCACCATGGACGCCGATGGGTGGCGCGAGTTCACCGCCGCACAGGCGCACATGTGGGCCGAAGCCGACCTGGACGGTGTCGGCTGGGTGCCGTATGAGGCGACCAAGTCGAGCCCCACGCTCGTCCAGACGGCCGCGCCGTCGAGCGCGTCGTCCACGGCGACCGATACGGCCGAGCCGACGCTGTCGGCGTCCAACTCGGCTGCACCGTCCAGCGACGCGGCCAGCTCGCAGTCGCCCACGGCCGTGGCCACCCCAGCCGGCAGCTCGACCGGTGCCACCATCTGGGTCATCCTGACGTTCCTACTTGCCGCCATCGTGGTGGTCATCGTCGTGCGCATCTTCCCCGCCGAGCACAAGGGTGCCGAGGCGGTGTGGGACGAGGTCGTGCTGCGCGCCCGTTCGCTGGGCCTGGTCGCCGGTGCCACCACGCCGCGCCAGATCTGGACGGCCGTGCGCCCCCACCTGCCGGAGGGCCCGCCCCGGGAGGCCTGGGACGGCCTGGCCGACGAGGTCGAGGCCGGGCGCTATCGTCCGCCCGGCCAGCGCCTGGGCGTCGCCGCCCCCGAGCAGCTGCGCGCCTGGAGGACCGAACTGTTGCGCGCCCTCGCTAAGGCGCCGCGTCACGCTGGGTGATCGGTTGCGGGGTGTGTCGTGCACGCTCCGCGCACTGTGACTTGGGTGTTCGTGTGTGCGCTCCGGCTGCGGGAAATGTTCGTCGCGGGATCGCTCCCTCGCGCCGGATGCCCTGCGGGCATCGTATCCGGCGCGTTCCGCTCTCCG
>WRGV01000375.1 GCA_009787035.1 Propionibacteriaceae bacterium
GGCCAGCCGGTCTGCACCACGACCGTGGGCACCGACGGCACCTGGACCTGCCAGGCCGACCAGCCGTTCACGGGCGGCAACCACCAGATCACCGTCACCCAAACCGCACCCAACGGCCAAGCCACCGCATCCGTCCAAACCCAACTGAGCGTGCCCACCACCGCACACAGCGCACCCACCGGCGGCACACCCGTGCCTGTCAGCGGCGGATGGACTCTCGCTGGTCTGGCGGCTCTGTGTGGTCTCGCGCTTCTTGCGGTGCGAAGGAGCCAACCCGCCTAGCGTGCGTGCCGCTGCTGCGGCCTCCGGTGCGGGGGGTGAACGGGGCACTGCTCCCATGCTCTGCCGGTCCACGAACTTGGCCATGGCTGGCACGCTGAGCGCTGCCCGGCCGTACTCGGATGCGTAGATCAGTCCTTCGCTGATCAGGTTCACACGCGGCCCGCCCCTGCGCCAGCCCGACGCGGGCATCGGTTACCGCCAGTGGGGAGTTCCCGTCAGCGTTGCCCGTGCGGTTGAACGTGCCATGGACGTAGTGTCTGGGCGCCGAGCTCCTCATGCTGGGCATCTCATGTTCGGTGGTTGGGCCGTCCTGGGGTGAGCCTTGGTGGACAGACGCTCTCGCAACGCGGATTTGGGGCGGATGCGGCGGGCAGCCTACCGTTGTCAGTACAAGAGATCCTGGACACACGTGCATCATCCCCCCACCGCCCCCACGTGTTGGTGCTCCAGGTCGAGCGTGGGCCGCGCGTGTTTGTGCACGTTGCCCGGGACCAGACCTCCCGGAAGGTTGGCACACGCCCATGTCAATCGCATCATTGCCCGATCTGAGCACATCCTGCGCACCCCGCCGCGCGGCGGCCATCGACGACGACGCGTTCGTGCCGTATGTTCCCGCCCGCCGGGCACGCAGGGCGGCCGTGCCCAGTGCCGATGACCAGTACGCGCCCGTCGTCGCCTCCCGCCGAGCCCTGGTTGAGCCCGTCGAGTCAGCCCGTATTGAGGTCACGACAAGTCAGGACGTCGCGGCAGTGGGGCGCGTTTCGCATGGGTCGGGTCGCGGGACGCGTCGTCCGGAATTGGGGCGTCCGTCGGTCGTGCAGCGGGACAAGATCAGCAAGCGCCGTCGTCCGGTAGCGCTGCTGGCGGTCTTGGCGATGGCTGTGGCCGGGTTGAGTGGTACGGGGTTGCTTCTGGGTTCCAGTCCCTCTCAGGCGACGGAGCCTGGGAAGCCGGGCGTGCCCCAACCGGGCACGGTGGTCTACTCGGAAGACTTCCAAAACACCAGCACAACACCCATCTCTCTCACGAGCTACTCCGGGTTGAATGGAACGAAGTACACCGCGGATGCCGGCTGGTTGCCGCCCGCGAATGAATGCGACGGCTGGGTGATGAACGCCAAGTCAACCCAGCCTTCCGTCTCGGTCGACTCGGGTTGCAATGGCTGGCCGTGGACCCTATCCCAGGAGTTGGCGGGTGTCTTGAGTCAAGGTCAGGGATTGCCTGCGACCAACAATGTCTTGTCGGCAAACACGTCGCAGCCAGGAACTGCTCAGGTGGCCGGCTACATGCTGAAGATGACGAGCAACGTGCCCGCCACGGTGGGGCATTTCTATGCGGTCTCGGCGTGGTTCGCGGCGGCCTACTGCAATTCTGCTCATCCGAGCATCACCTTGTCCTTGGTGGCCAACACGACCGAATACAAGCTCTCGACCGGGTTGGACCCGTGCACAGCGCCTGCTGTCGCCCACTACACCATCAATGATTCGGGTGGGAAGCCTATGGATGCGTATGTCATCCGGTTCCAATCTGCGCCGGTTCAGATTACGACCGCGAACGTCGTCTTGGGCATGAACCTCTATAACGCGACCAATAATGGGAGCGGCAACGACATGGTCTTCGATACGCCGTCCATCGTCGACGTGACGCCGCAGCTGGATGTGCAGTTCGGTTCGACTCTGGTGAATGGCACGACGCCGACCTCGATCGTGTTCACGATCACAAACACCGACGATCTGCTCGCCAAGAATGGCTGGTCATTCGGGGCCAATATCCCCAGTGGGCTGACACTCGCACCGGATGCTCAGGTCGAGACCACCTGCCCGAACACTGCGCCATCTCTGACGGGTTCAGTCCTTTCGGTGACGGGCGATATTGCTGCCACGATGAACTCCTGCACGGTGACTGTGCCGGTCGTTTCGGACACGCAGGCCGGGTCGACCGGCAACTACGCGTTCACCCTGGACGACATGACTGGACTGTATGCGATCGCCTCGCCGGGCGTGGCCGAGCTGACGGTGGATGCGCAGCCGCCAGATCCTCCGGTGATCAGCGGGCCGGCGGATGGGTTGGTGACTGCGGATGCGCGACCGGAGATCTCTGGTACGGCCGAGCCGGATTCGCATGTGGTCGTCAAGGCCGGCAACGTCACGATCTGCAGCACGGATGCGGACGACGACGGGAATTGGTCGTGTACGCCGGCCGCAGATCTGGATGATGGGACGTATACGATCACGGCGACGGCGACCGACGCGGTGGGGAACCAGTCGGATCCGTCGGATCAGGTGCGGTTTACGGTGGACACGGGCGCGCCCGATCCGCCACAGATCACGTGGCCGACGAACAACGGCCGGGCGGGGGCGAC
>WRGV01000376.1 GCA_009787035.1 Propionibacteriaceae bacterium
GGTCTCGTTTTCTCCTAAGCTCATGGAACGGTTGCCCGCTCTGGCTGCGGGCGAGGTGCTCGCAGCGAACGCGGCGACCCGTCCGTACGGGGGCCTGGTGGTGTCGACTGATCCGCCGTACTACGACAACATCGGTTACTCGGATTTGTCGGATTTCTTCTACGTGTGGTTGCGGCGATCGCTGTCGGGCATCTTGGGTCGCACGGTGGCCACGGTGTTGACACCTAAGGCCGACGAATTGGTGGCCAACCCGTACCGTCATGAGGGGCGCGACGGCGCAGAGGTGTTCTTCGTCAACGGATTCAATCATGTCTTCCATCGCATTCGTCAGGCGGCGAACACCTCGGTACCGATGACGGTTTACTATGCCTACAAGCAGCAAGACTCCGATGCTGGCGGGGCCTCCTCGACCGGCTGGACCACGCTGCTGGACGGCATGGTGGCCGCCGGGTGGGAGATCACCGCCACTTGGCCGGTGCGCAGCGAACTTGGCAACCGGATGCGTTCGCTGGATTCCAATGCGCTGGCCTCGTCCATCGTGCTTGCCTGCCGGCCGCGCCCGTCCGACGCGCCGGCGACGACGCGCCGAGCTTTCCTAGCCACGCTCAAGGCCGACCTGCCTGAGGCGCTGCGGGCGATGCGGCAAGGGGCGGTGGCGCCGGTGGATCTTGCGCAGGCGGCGATCGGGCCGGGCATGTCGATCTTCTCGCGGTTCACGCGGGTGCGCGAGGCCGACGGGTCGGACATGTCGGTGCGCGACGCGCTGCAACTGATCAACGCGATGCTCGACGAGGTGAATGACGAGCAGGAAGGCGATCTCGACGCTGACACGCGGTTCGCGGTGAAGTGGTACCGCACCTACGGGTGGGGCACGGAGTCGTCCGGCACCGCCGACACGCTGGCACGGGCCACGGGCACCTCGCCGCAGGCGCTGGAACGCGGCGGCATCTTCGAGGCGAAGGGCGGCCAGGCGCGCCTGCTGTCGCCCAAGAGCCTGGAGGGCGCGTGGGATCCGGCGGCCGATGATCGGGTGAGCGTGTGGGAGGCCGTGGTGCGCCTGGCGGCGATCATGGACAAGGACGGCGCCGACCAGGTGGCCGCGCTGCTGCCGGCGGTGGCGGCGAGGGTCTCGCTCGATGCGGTCAAAGATATGGGCTACCTGCTCTTCCGCGAGGCCGAGCGCAAGGGAGACACCCAGGATGCGATTCTGTTCAACGCCCTGGTCTCGTCGTGGAGCGACCTGGGCGCCCAGGCTCGCCGCCTGGCCGCCCAACCCCGAGCCACCCAAGCCGCCTTCGACTTCACCCAGGAGCCCTGATGAAGCCGCAGTTGACCCGTGCCGGCAATGGGGCAACGTCCGTTGCCCAATTCCGCTGTCAAGCCCCGTACGCCCGCTCGGATTGTGGTATCGCTGATACCACAAATGTGCAGCGGAGCGCTGCACTTTTCATAATGGCTAGTCAGATGCAATTTGGCAGCGCTGCGCTGCCGAATTGGAGGCAAGGAGGCAGTCATGACTGAGCTGATGCCGTCCAGCCTCGCGCCGGAAGGTGACCTGTTGGAGCGCGTGGCTGCTCTGATCGAGCAGGGGCGTGCCGTTGCCGTCTCGCGGGCGAACGCCGCCATGTCACTCACCAACTGGCATGTCGGTCGGCTCATCAACGAGGAGATTCTGCACAATGAGCGAGCTGACTACGGGAAACAGATTGTTGCGTCACTGACGCAACAATTGACGGCCCGATTCGGCCGCGGCTATGACACCACGAGCCTGAGCCGGATGCGAACCTTCGCCCGGGAGTTCCCCGACGAGGAGATCGTTGTAGCGCTGGTACACCAATTGAGCTGGACACACATCGGCGTCATCCTTCCACTCAAGTCTGCACAGGCCCGCGAGTTCTACATTCGCCAGACAGCGGAGCGGCATCTGAGCGTCCGGGAACTGCGGGCGGCGGTAGATCGTAAGGCCTACGAGCGCCGCGAGATCGCAGGTGCTCAGATCGCACGCGGCACGGCGACGCCTCTGGATGACATCCGGGACCCGTACCTGCTCGACTTCCTCGGCCTCGACGACCACTACCAGGAACGGGATCTGGAAGACGCCATCATCAACCAGCTGGAGCCGTTCCTGCTCGAAGTCGGGCGCGGGTGGGCCTTCGTCGGCCGTCAGGTGCGCATGTCGATGGGGTCACGGGACTACCACCTCGACCTGCTCTTCTACTCGCGCCCGATGCGCCGGCTGGTGGCCGTCGAACTGAAGCTCGGCGAGTTCCTGCCCGAGTATGAAGGCCAGATGCGGTTCTACCTCACCTGGCTCAACCACCACGAGCGCGGCACCGACGAGGCCGCGCCGCTGGGACTCATCTTGTGCAGCTCCACCGACCGGGAGCAGATCGAGATGATGGAGCTGTCGAAGGACAACATCGTCGTGGCCGAGTACTGGACCGACCTGCTGCCGAAGAAAGAGCTGGAGGAGCGCCTGGGCGTCATCCTCCGTGAAGCCAAGGAGCGCCTGGCCCGACGGGCTCTGCAATCCGGGGCCGAGACTGAAGACGAGGAGTGAACCGAGATGGCGATGAGCAGTCGTGACCGCGTGGGCAAGGCCTTCGACCTGCTGGTCGAGGGGCTAGCCGATCCGG
>WRGV01000377.1 GCA_009787035.1 Propionibacteriaceae bacterium
CGCGATCTTGGACAAGTATGTGACGGTGGTCGATGGTGCCCAGATCGGCGTTGACCGCAAGGACGATCTGGCCCGCGGCTTCACCGTGACCGAGGGCGGCGTCGTGGTCGTCCCGAAGAACAGCGTGGTCGCGCCGATCTAGTCGCGCCCCCAGTCGTCGTAGGTGGCCTGCTCCAGGCCTTCCGGCACCGAGGCGGGCGAGGCCGTCAGGTCGTCGCCCAACGTTCCGCGGCGGCGGGCGATCCAGCGCATGGCGTGGTAGATCAGGATCGCCGCGAAGGCGCCGACCGTGATGCCCTGGATGCTGGAGCCGTCGCCGAGGTCGAACGTGAAGTTGGCGATGCCGGCGATCAGCGCGACCGCGGCGGTGAACAGGTTGACCGAGTTGCCGAAGTCGACGTGGTTCTCGATCCAGATGCGCGCGCCCAGCAGGCCGATCATGCCGTACAGCACCGTCCCGGCCCCGCCGAGCACGCCCACGGGGATCGTCGCGATGAGTTCGCCGAACTTGGGGCACAGCGACAGCAGCAGCGCGAACCCGCCGGCGACCCAGTAGACCGCCGTCGAGTAGATGCGGGTGGCCGCCATGACGCCGATGTTCTCCGCGTACGTCGTGGTGCCCGAGCCGCCGCCGGCTCCGGCGAGCATGGTGGCCACGCCGTCCGACAGCAGCGCCCGGCCCGTGACCCGGTCGAAGTTCTGTCCGGTCATCAGCGCAACCGACTTGACGTGGCCGATGTTTTCGGCGATCAGCGCGAGCACGACGGGCAGGAACAGCAGCAGGACGGCCCAGTCGACCTGCGGGTGCTGGAAGTGCGGCAGGCCCACCCAGGCGGCCTCGCGCACGCGGGCGAAGTCGATCTGGGGGCCGAGGATGGACGATCCGTCCGCGTTCGTCCCCAGCACGATCTTCATGCCCGCGGCGTCCTGGATGAGCGCGGCGACGTAGCCGACGATGACGCCGATCAGGATGGACAGCCGCCCGACGATGCCCTTGAACAGCACGGTGACCAGCAGGATCGCCAGCACGGTGATGCCGGCGGTGAGCTTGGCCTGCGCGAAGTTGTTCCAGGCGGACGGCGCCAGGTTGAAGCCGATGAGCATCACGATGGAGCCGGTGACCACGGGGGGCATCACCTTGTCGATCCACGAGGCACCCGCGACGTTGACGATCAGGCCGATGATGGCCAGCAGCGTGCCGGCGCACAGGACGCCGAACAGCGCCGTCCCGAAGCTGCCGCCGTCGGAGGCCTTGGCCGCGGTGATCGGCGCGATGAACGCGAAGCTGGAGCCCAGGTAGCTGGGCAGGCGGTTGCCGGTGATGAGCAGGAAGGCGATGGTGCCGATCGCCGAGAAGAACAGCGTGGTGGCCGGCGGGAAGCCGGTCAGCATCGGCACGAGGAAGGTCGCGCCGAACATGGCGACGACATGCTGCAACCCCATGCCGACCGTGCGGCCCCAGGTCAGCCGCTCGTCGGGTTTGACGACTTCACCGGGACGGATGGTCACTCCGTCGCCGTGCAGTTTCCAGATGGCCATGGGTGCTCCCGTCGCTCGATCCTGTGCAGAGACTAACCGAGCGGCGAAGCGGGAAGGATCTGCCATCCGCCATGGGGACGGCGCGCAGAATGCAGATGTCAGACGGCTAAACTATCGTTTTGAGTCGCCTGTGGCGGGGTTCAGCCGGCCTTGACGGCGACGAGCAGGCCGTCACCCAGCGGAATCATCAGCGGTGTCAGATTGTCGTTGGCCTGGATGACCTGCAGCGCCTCGCGGATGATCACGACCTCGTCATCGTCGTTGCGCGGGTTGGCGACCATGCAGCGCCACAGGGCATCGTGCAGCACCAGCACGCCGCCCGGGCGCAGCAGCCGGATGGCCTGGGCCACGTACTCGACGTACTCCAGCTTGTCGCCGTCGATCAGCACGAGGTCGTACGCGGCGTCGCGCAGCTTGGGCAGCACGTCCAGCGCGGCCCCGGTGATCAGCCGCGTCCGCCGTGGCGCCCACCCCGCGCGCTGGAAGGCCTCGCGGGCCTCAAGCTGCCAGTCGGCATCGGTGTCGAGGCTGGTCAGCACGCCGTCCGCATCCATGCCGGCCAGCAGCGCCAGGCCGGTGGCGCCGGTGCCGGTGCCGATCTCGACCACGGCCTTCGCGTCCAGCGCCTTGGTGAGGAACGTCAGCGCGGCGGCGACGCCGGTGCTGATCGGTTCCAGGTCGGCGACCAGCGCATCCTCGCGGGCCTGACGCACGGGGTCGGGCAGACGGGTGAAGTCTTCGGCGAAGCTGAGCGAGGCGGAGTCCAGCAGGGGGCCGGCACTGTTGTTGCGAGTAGTCACATGCATACTCTAGATGATCGAGTCGTTGTACCCTCGGGCTACGCGCCGCTGTGGCGCAGTTGGTGGACATGCGCAGCGGTGACCGCACCGCGGGCGGGGTCGCGGTTAGCATGGTTGCATGACACGCGACACCAGGTTTGGGCGGCTGCTGACGGCCATGGTCACCCCCTTCACGGATGACGGAATCCTCGACCTGGGCGCGGCGCGACGTCTGGCCCGCTACCTGGTCGAAGTGCAGCGCAATGACGCGCTGGTGATCAACGGGACCGGCGGTGAAGCACCGA
>WRGV01000378.1 GCA_009787035.1 Propionibacteriaceae bacterium
CGACCACCTGCACCGCCGTCCCGCCAGACGTCGTGCGGACCCGCCGAATCCAAACCATGCGCCGATCATACGGCCCGGCTAGTGCCTAAAACAGCCCCCGCACCAAACTGAAACACCTAGTCACCGCAACTCCGACCTCAAAATCCCGATTTCGTGACCCAACTCAGGTCCCATGACGACCTCCTTGACATGGAAGCAATCCCGAACCCTTTCCAGCGCGAGCCTGGCGCTGTTCCTGATGACCGGTTTCGGCATCTGATGGTCGCTGTGGATGATGCACAGCTGGACGACGTCGGTGACCGTCGCCCTGGGCGTCATCTTCATCGTGATCGCCGTCGGATTCTTCGTCACGGCGCTGCGCACCTCGCGCGACAACCGCACCTGGCGCACCGCCCACGCCGGCGAACAGGAGCCACCCGAGATCATCGCCGCGCGCACGAGGTGGAGCCGCGATTTCCCGATCATGTTCGGCCCGAGATCGTCCTGATCATCGCGGCCGCCTAGGGCGCAGACGCCAGCCATGTGGGCGCCATCATGGGCCTGTGCGACGCCTGCTGCACGACGATGTACGGCGTCTTCGACTTCCTCGTCGTCCGCCGGCTGACCGTCGCCTGAACCGCGCGGCTACAGTCGGGCCTGCATCTTCTCCAGCACGCCCGGCACCCCTTGGACGGGCCAGGTCGCACCGGCGCCGGAGAGCTTGCCGTTGTAGTGGCCGAACCACTGCGCATAGTGCATCTGCGCCACCACCAGGTCCGTGTCCACACGCTTGTGGCCCTCCGGGGTGAAGACGACATCCACACGGCCGTCCGCCGATCGGACCTGCCAGGGCGCGTCCTCGTCCTCGCCCAGCGCGACGAACGCGATATCCGACAGCGCCTCGACGCCCTGCGGCGTCCAGATGCAGCTCTCTTCCTCCTGGTCAGGCAGGCACGGACGCTGGGCCAGATTCGCGCCGGCGATGCCGCCCTCAACGGGTTGGACGAACGTGCCCCACGTCCAGTCGCAGCGGTACGGCAGGTGCGATTTGTGCTCGTCCAGAATCGCGAAATCCCGCGCCGGATCGAACACGAACTGCCGGTCACCGCACGCGATCGCCCCCGATGCCGGGTACACGATCTTGTTGGTGTACAGGTCGCCTCCCGGAAGCTGCGCCGACACGACCAGCGGCGCCGTTGCGTGCGCGACGTCGAGGTCCAGGCGCCCGTGGACGGCGGCCGCGGTCGGTGTCTCGTCGATGTCGACGACGATGGTCACCATGTCGCTGTCGAACGAGTACCCCAACCGGTACCCCGATGCGATGAACGCGCACCGCGAGTGCGTGATGTCGTCGGACAGGTGCAACGGATGGACGAGCCGGTTGACGGCATGCTGGGCCAGCGCGCCGGCCGCGCGGTCGTAGACATACAGCTCCGAGCTGGCCAGATACTTGGCGTCCTGGATGATCATCGAGCAGAACATGTCGTGGTGGCTCAGCGTGAAGCCGACCCACTCCTTCGTCCGGAACCACTCGAAGCCGCGTGCCGGACCTCGGTCGGCATCGAAGGGGTTCGCGATCGGGGTGCGCTGGAAACGACCGTAGTGGCGCTGGCCGTCCTCGACCAGGCGTGGAGCATCGAGCAGGGTGACCATGTGCGCGACTCTACCCGCCGCGAGCCGTCGGCGCGCGGCGCCGTGCTGGATGGGTGCAGCACAAGAACTCTTCGGCGCCCGGTCACAACGACGGTCGTCGGCCGTCCGCACCGGATGACCTTGTCCGGGCAACCGCCTGCGGCCGCCCCACCGACACGCCCATTTGGGGCTCAAGGTACAATTCCGAGAAGATCTTGTATCACCGCCAACATTGCATACAACGTGGTATTTGTGGCGTATTCCGAAATTGCTTGCCACCCTCGCTGCGATTTTGACATCCACTCCCACTCTGGGGTAAAGTAGACGTCACACAAAATGAAGAATATGCGCCGCCCCGTGCACCCCATTCATCGTGTCGTCATGCGGAGCGCGCCTCATCAGAAGGGCAATTCCCGACATGTCGTTGATTGGTAAAGACGTTTCCGAATTCTGCGTCCAGGCATACCACCAGAATGATTTCAAGACCGTGACCAAGGCCGACCTGCTCGGAAAGTGGTCGGTGTTCGTCTTCTACCCTGCCGACTTCACGTTCGTCTGCCCCACCGAGCTCGGCGACCTGGCCGACGCCTACGACGAGTTCGCGAAGATCGGCTGCCAGATCTACTCCGTGTCCTGCGACACGCACTTCGTGCACAAAGCCTGGCACGACGAGTCGGACACCATCAAGAAGATCCAGTACCCCATGCTCGCCGACCCGACCCACGCGCTGGCCACCGACTTCGACGTGCTCATCGAGGCGGACGGCACGGCCGAGCGCGGCTCGTTCGTCATCAACCCCGAGGGCCAGATCGTGGCCTACGAGGTCAACGCGGGCAGCGTCGGACGCAGCGCCCACGAGCTGCTGCGCCGCGTCGAGGCGTCGCAGTTCGTGGCCACGCACTCCGACCAGGTCTGCCCGGCCAACTGGACGCCGGGCGCGCAGACGCTGGCGCCGAGCCTCGACCTCGTCGGCCTGCTCTGACCGATCGCATGGCTGACAGCACCCTTTACG
>WRGV01000379.1 GCA_009787035.1 Propionibacteriaceae bacterium
CCGAACCCGGATCGTCCCGAATCGTGGCGCACGGTCGTGTCGAACATCTACCGCGGCGGCACGCCGCCGGCCGAGGCCGGGGCGTACGTGGCGACGCTGATCAAGCGGATCCTTGACCAGAAGGTTTCCGGGGTGGATCTCCACCTGTAGCGGAAAGGCATCGTCGGGGGAGGAAGTGGTGCCGCTGCGCGCATAGGTTTTGGCACGGACACTCGATGCTCGCTGTCGAGCGGTGGATGTGCGTTTGCTGTTTGCGCCGACCCGGTTGGTCGAGACGGCCGCCGGGATACACGTGTGCGGTCGCGCCGCAGTCGCTGCGGGGGTGGGGCATCGTCGGACGTTGTCGTGGACGATTCTTCACAACCTCAGAAAGGCAATCAATGAGTTCTACCAACCAAACGCCCAGCCATGCCCCTGCCCCCGAGGGCGCGACGGCTGGGGATGAGTACTTTGCGGAACGGTCGCTCAAGAAGGGTGCGGCGGGCTGGGTGCTGCTGGCGGGCCTGGGCGTGGCGTACGTCATCTCGGGCGATTTCGCGGGCTGGAACAACGGCCTGACCACCGGCGGCTTCGGTGGCCTGACGGTCGCCTTCGTGCTGATGGGCATCATGTACGTCACGATGGTGCTCGGCCTGGCCGAGATGAGCTCGGCCCTGCCGACGGCGGGCGCGGGCTACGGCTTCGCCCGGCGCGCGATGGGCCGGGTCGGCGGCTTCGCCACCGGCACCGCCATCCTGATCGAGTACGCCATCGCCCCGGCGGCCATCGTCACCTTCATCGGCGACTACGTGATCGGATTCTTCCCCGCGGACAAGCAGGCGCAACTGGAGCACTGGCGCTGGGCCATCTACCTGTTCTTCTACCTGATCTTCATCTGCATCCACATCTTCGGCGTCGGTGAGGCGCTGCGCCTGATGTTCATCATCACCGCGATCGCGGTCGTGTCGCTGCTGGTCTTCATCTTCGCGGTCGCGGGCGGGTTTGACGCCCACAACCTGACCAACATCACGGGCCTGTTCGCCGGCGGGCAGGTGCCACCGGGGACGAATCACCTGTTCCCGTTCGGCATGTCCGGCACGATCTCGTCGCTGATCTTCGGCATCTGGTTCTTCCTGGCCATCGAGGGCGTGCCGCTGGCCGCCGAAGAGACCAAGGACCCGAAGCGCGATCTGCCGCGCGGCATCATCGTCGGCGTGCTGATCCTCGTCTTCACCGGCCTGGCCGTGCTGCTGCTGGGCACCGGGGCGTCCAACCCCGGCCAGCTGGGGCCGCAGGGAGCGCCGCTGCTGACCGCCATGCACAACGTCCACGCCCCGACCTGGACGATCGAATTCGTGAACATCGCGGGCCTGGCGGGCCTGATCGCGAGCTTCTTCTCGATCATCTTCGCCTACTCGCGCCAGACGTTCGCCCTGTCGCGCGCCGGCTACCTGCCGCAGTGGCTGTCGCTGACGTCCAAGCGCAAGACCCCCGTGTGGGCGCTGCTCGTCCCCGGCATCATCGGCTACGTGCTCGCCGTCGCCCTGTCGGCGCACTACAACTACACCGTGGCGCTGAAGGACGCCGTCGTCGCCGGCAACCCCCCGGGTGCGACGCTGATCGACATCGCGGTGTTCGGCGCCACGGTCTCGTACGCCCTGATGAACCTGTCGCACATGATCCTGCGCACCCGTGAGCCCAAGCTGGAGCGCGGGTACGTCACCCCGGGCGGACGGATCACGACGGGCATCGCGTTCGTGCTGTCGCTGGTGGCGATCTTCGCCGTGTTCAACTACGACTGGAAGTCGGCGCTCATCTCGCTGGCCGTGTTCGCCGTGATCATGCTCTACTACGCGCTGTACTCCCGGCACCACCTCGTGGCCAACGCCCCCGAGGAGGAGTTCGCGCTGATCGAGAGCGCGACCGGCGACCTGCACTAGCAGGCGGTCTGCGAAAGGCCCGGTGCCCTGCGGGGTGCCGGGCCTTTGCGTCGTCAGAGCGGTCGGTTGCAAGCAGAATCCCGTCGCAGCGGTGATCGGGCCGAGTAGAGTCGAGACATGCTGACGTGGCTGAGGGTCGATGGGTTCAAGAATCTGTTGGACTTCGAGTGTTTCTTCGGGCCGTACACGTGCATCGCCGGCCCCAACGCGGTCGGCAAGTCAAACGTGTTCGACGCCATCGAGTTTCTCTCGCTGCTCGCTGATCATCCGTTCCTGGAGGCGGCACAGCTTCTGCGCGTGAAGGGCGGTCAGAGTATCGATCCCCGGGCGCTGTTCTGGAACAATGCCGAGTCGAGCGATCCGACTATGGAGTTCGTCGCCGAGATGATCGTGCCCAAGGACAACGAGGACGACTTCGGGCGCAAAGCGGAGGCCACGGCTACCTTCCTGCGGTACACGTTGCAGCTGCGCTATGTCGCACCCACCGATGAATCGCCTCTGAGTGGTGGCATCCAGCTCATGAAAGAAGAGTTGGCCTACATCCAAAAAGGCAAGGCCAAGCAGCGGCTTCCCTGGCCTCACAAGGCTGAATCGTTCCGGGACAATGTTGTCCAGAGCAGCCGCTTCGGCAAGGCCTACATTTCCACTTCAGAGGATGTGGACGGCACCCTCGTCGTGCAGGAGCATGCGGACGGG
>WRGV01000380.1 GCA_009787035.1 Propionibacteriaceae bacterium
CGCTCGTCCGAACGCTCCCGCGGGCCCCCGGCCGGATCGACGTGCAGCATCGTCGCCCGGCACACGCAGACCGGCCGTGCGGCGGCGTCCTCGACGTCGATGCGCAGGCTCAGCCAGGCGGCCGGCCCGCGCTCCCGGACGCGCCCGACGCGCAGGCGGGCGCACAGCTCGTCCCCCACCCGCACCGGGCGGACGAACTCGAATCCCTGGTCGACGTGGATCGTGTGCGCAAGCTGCAAGCCGAATGCGCCCGCGGCGAACAACGGACGCCACGCCCGGGCGGCCGGGACGGCGACGAACGTGGGCGGGGCGACCGCGTCCGCACCCCGATAGGCCGGGTTGGCATCGCCCAACGCCTCCGCGAAATCGGCGATCGACGCGGCGCTGACGTGCAGCGGGGCCGTCGGCGCGAACTCGCGTCCCTCCAGGTCAACGTACGATGGCATACGGCCAGCCTAGCGACCCGTCCCGACACAACCCCGCGCCACCGCGCGCCCGCGGGCACCTGGCGGCCATACAATGAGGCATCCGCCACACAGATGTGACGAGCGAATGGGCAAGGAGAGGCCATGAAAGATCTGACCTGTGACGTGGCGCTGGTGGGCGCTGGCGTGATGAGCGCGACGCTGGCCACGCTGCTGTCGAGCCTCGACCCGTCACTCAAACTGGTGATCATCGAGCGTCAGCCGGAGCCGGCGCAGGAATCGTCCAACGCGTGGAACAACGCCGGCACCGGACACGCCGGCATGTGCGAGCTGAACTACTCCGTCGAGCAGCCGGACGGCAGCGTGGACGTATCGAAGGCCGTCCGCATCAACGAGCAGTTCCAGGTGAGCCGGCAGCTGTGGGCGTCGCTGGTGACCGCGGGGGTGATCGCCGACCCGTCCTCGTTCATCAACCCGACCGCGCACATGAGCTTCATCACCGGCGCGCCCGGCGTGCGGTACATGCGCACCCGCTACGAGACGATGATCGCCAACCCGCTGTACAGCACCATGAAGTTCAGCGACGACCTGGGACAGATCGAGCAGTGGGCACCGCTGCTGGCCCGGGGGCGCACGCCGTCCCAACCCATCGCGTGCACCTGGGATCCGGAGGGCACCGACGTCAACTTCGGCTCGCTGACCACGCAGCTGCTGGCGTGGCTGCAATCGCGCGGCGCCGTGCTGGAATGCGACCACGAGGTCACCGGCCTGCAGCGCCAGGCGGACGGCACGTGGGTGCTGCAGGCGAAGGGACGCACGGGTGCGGACGGCCTGGTCGTGCGGGCATCCCGGCTGTTCGTCGGCGCCGGCGGCTACGCGCTGTCGCTGCTGCAGAAGGCGCACCTGCCCGAGGTGCGCGGCATCGGGCTGTTCCCGATCAGCGGCAAGTTCCTGGTCACCAACGCGCCGGACGTCGTCGCCCAGCACGGGGCGAAGGTGTACGGGCAGGCCGAGGTCGGCGCCCCGCCCATGTCGGTGCCGCACCTGGACGCCCGCGTCATCGACGGCGAGAAATGGGTGCTGTTCGGCCCGTTCGCCGGGCAGAGCATCACGTTCCTCAAGCACGGCTCCATCTGGGATGCCCCGCGCATGGTGCGCCCGCACAACCTCATCCCGATGCTGCAGGTGGCCATCGACAACTTCGGGCTGCTCAACTACCTGGGCCAGCAGATCCTGGCCAGCAAGACCAAGCAGTACAACCAGCTGCGCGCGTTCTACCCGCAGGCCGACCCCAGCCAGTGGCACATGACCGTCGCCGGCCAGCGCGCGCAGGTCATCAAGGTCGGGCCGAACGGGCGCGGTTCGCTCGAGTTCGGCACCGAGACGATCTTCGCCGCCAACGACACCGTGGCGGCCGTGCTGGGCGCCTCGCCGGGCGCGTCCACGGCCGTCCCGATCATGTTGGCCGTGCTCAAGCGCGTGTTCGCCGACCGGATGGACGGCTGGGAGCCGAAGCTGCGCGAGCTGATCCCGACCTGGGGCACGCCGCTGTCGGACGACGCCGACCTGGCCCAGCGCACCCGCGAGCGCACCGCCGACATCCTGAAGATCACGCGTCCGACCGCCTGAGGGTGGCCGGACGCACGGACGGCGGCGCGCCGCAACGCACCGCCGTCCGTTTCTTCGCGTGTGTCAGCAGCCGGGCGCCCGACGCCAGCCCGGGCCGAAGGGGTTGGTCACGGGGCAGTACGCCTGCCGGGTCGCCACGGTGAACATGTCGGTCGCGGGTGCGGACGAGTTCTGCGCCGCGTCCGTCTGGATCGCAAACACCACCGCACTGCCCGTGCTCAGCGCCTGCGTCGACGTGCACGACCAGGTGCCGTTGCGCTGCACGGTCGCGGAGCACAGATCCAGCTGCCGGATCAGCATGGAGCACATCTTTCCCGGCGCGCAGGCCGGGCTGGTCTGGGTGTAGACCCGCACCGAGGCACCCGGCTCACCCGTGCCTGCGTACCTCGGCATCGTGGTCGTGACCGTGGAGCCGGGGGCGGGCGCGGTGAAGACCGGCGCGGACGGGGCCGCCGTGTCCGGCGCGGACGGGGCCGTCGTCACCGGGACGGACGGGGCCGTCGTCACCGGGACGGACGGGGCCGTCGTCACCGGCGCGGACGGAACCGTCGGAGCGACG
>WRGV01000381.1 GCA_009787035.1 Propionibacteriaceae bacterium
GCCGAACTCGTGCCCGATCAACCGGGTGATCACGCCGTGATCACCCATGGCCATGGTGATCACGGGCTTGGTCGCGGTGGCTGCGCAGGTGGCCGTGGCGTGCAGCAGTGCGGCCGCGTCGGCGGGGCTGGAGGCCAGCACGGCAAGCTTGGCGATTGCGGCCGGCGTGGATTCGGCGCCCTGCAGCAGCGCGATCATCGTCGCCTCGTCGGGGGTGCCGTGCGGAAAGTGGCACGAGGCGATCACGGGCACGGCCGCCGCGCGCATCAGCCCCTCGGCCAGAGGGTGCCGCAGCTCGACATCGATGGCGTCGGCGCTGTCGCCGATGGAGGTCACCGCGGCCGCGTAGGCGTCGGCATCCCCGGCGAAGAACCCGCCCTCGGCCGCCGACCGCACGGTGACGATCACCGGGCGTGCCACGATCCGTCTGATCGTGCCGGCCGTCTGCTGCACGGCATCGGCGCTTGTCAAGCCGTCGAAACAGTCGGCTCGCCACTCGACCAGGTCGGCGTCGGTCGCCGCGATCAGGTCGGCCTCGTGCGCGATCGCCGCCAGATCGCGCCCCATGATCGGCACGATCACCCGCGGTGTGCGAGGTGACAGCACCACACCCCCGATGTCCACGCTCATGGCATCCAGGCTAGTCCGCGGCCAGCCGAACTGAGCGGGCACGGCGCTGCGGCACCTGTGCGAGGCCATCCTGGAGTGTCCCGTCGACCTGGTCAGCGACGGCGCGGCTTGCCCGCGCCGACGTCCATGCGATGCCGCGCCCCACGTCGGCGATGACGTCGGCCAGGTCCTGCGGCCGATCGGCGTCCAGGTGCGCCTGCTCCTGCGNGGCCCAGTCGCGCCACCAGGAATCGACGTCGCCGTCGCGGGCGGCGGCGGCTCGGCGGCGTCCGGGCTCGTCGCGGCACACCCAGATGCTCACGCCCGCCAGCGCCGCCGAGGCGGGCGTGATCGCGCCGCATCCCTCGATGATCAGCGGTGATCGGGGGTCGATCGGCACCCACTCGGCGAGGCGTTCGGCCGTCCAGTCGTAGCGGCGATAGCCCGGCGCTTCCCCGCAGATCATGCCGGGGACGAGGGACGATGCCGCGGCCAGGCCGTGCCAGCCGGGGTAGCAGTCGTCCAGGCTGACGAGCGTGGCGCGGGGCTCGCCGCATCCGAGGCGGCTGGCAAGCTCGCGGGCCAGCGTCGTCTTGCCGGATCCGGAGCGGCCGTCGATCAGCACCACGGCGCGATCGCGCGATCGCGCGAGATCGACGAGCCGATCACGGTCCAGCGGCGCGATCACGCCGACATCGCAGGGCCCCGTCATGACGGCGGTCCGAACCAGATGAACCAGAAGGTGCCGGCCCAGACGGCGGCTACGAGGCTGGCGGTGCAGACCAGCAGCGTCACCACGAGACCGACCGCGTCGGCCGGGCCGAGGTCGGACGGCCGCGCCCAGGTGCGGTGTCGGGCGGCCTGCGCCGTGAAGCCGCGCACCTCCATGGCGGTGGCCAGCGTGCTGCCGCGCCGGATGGCGGCGACCAGCAGCGCGAAGGCCATGGTGGCGTAGCGGCGCAGGGCACCGTCCTCGCCCAGGCCGCGGGCGCGGCGGGCCAGCCCGAGCATGCGCCAGTCGGCGGCGAACAGGCCGAGCATCCGCACCCCGGCCAGTGTTCCCAGTACGAAACGAGCAGGTAGGTGCAGCCGTTGGGCCAGCCCGTCCGCCATCAATGTCGGATCGACACGGGCCAGCAGCACCTGGGCGGCCAGCGCCAGCGCGAGCACGCGCACGAAGACGGCCAGGGCCATGAGCAGCGACTGGTGGCTGATGGTGATCCACCACCACTGCGCATACACCGGCCCGCCGGGTCGNCCGTACAGCGCCATGCTNAGGCTCGCGATCACGCCGACGATCAGCACGGGGATCAGGCCACGCAACATGCGGGTCAGCCCGGCGCCGGTGGCCGCGAAGATCACGAATTCGAGCGCGAACAGGCACAGCGAGCTGACCCAATCGAGCGTGATCAGCACGGGCGCGGCCAGCAACCCCGCGCAGACCAGGCGCATCACGGGGTTCATCCGGTCCAGTGGCGCGATCATGCGCGCGCCCCCGATCCGATCACGTGATCATCCAGATCGATCACGTGTTCACCCAGCACGCGCCGGAACTCGGCGTCGTGTGTGACACTGATCACCGTGCCGCCCCCGTCGACGAGCCGGCGCACCAACCGCACCAGATCGAGCCACGTGACGCGGTCTTGGCCGAAGGTCGGCTCGTCCATGATGACGACCGACGGGCTGGTCGCCAGCACCGTGCCCACGGAGAGCCGTCGCTGCTGGCCCCCTGACAAGGTGAAGGGGTTCGCGTCGGCCATGTCGTCCAGGTGCAGCAGCTCCAGCAATTCGCCGATGCGCTCCGTGATGCGTTCCGCAGGCCAGCGCAGCGCGCGCAGCCCGACGGCGAGCTCGTCGCGCACCGATGCGGTGACGAACTGGTGCTCCGGTTGCTGGAAGACGGTGCCCAGACGCGTGATCATCTGCCGCGACGTCCAGGCGCCCGGCTGCTCGACGCCGCCCGTCGCCCCGCGGCACGCCCGCCGCTGTCGCCGGTTCGCGGG
>WRGV01000382.1 GCA_009787035.1 Propionibacteriaceae bacterium
AGGAATGGGACAAAAGCCCAGTCAGATTCGGTTTCGGGCCCGTTTCGGGACGTTGTGGCGCATCTGGCCCCTCGGTTGTCCCATTCCGGGACAGCTGCCCGCCGAGGCCTCCGCTTCGGCTGTGACCGTACCGTCACCTAGACTCAGCATGTGACTACCCCCACTGTGACCATTTCCAATGTGCTGGCCAGCCGGTACGCGAGCGTGCCCATGCAGATCTGCTGGTCGGCCGAAACCAAGATCGCGGCCGAGCGCCGCCTGTGGATCGCCGTGATGCGCGCGCAGGCCGCCCTCGGCGTCAGCTTCGGCGACGACGACCCCATGAAGGTCATCGCCGCTTATCAGAAGCACATCAGTGACATCGACCTGGAGTCCATCCGGGCGCGCGAGCGGGTCACCCGTCACGACGTCAAGGCCCGGCTGGAGGAGTTCGATGCCCTGGCCGGCTACCAGCACGCCCACAAGGGCATGACCAGCCGCGACCTCACCGAGAACATCGAGCAGGCCCAGCAGCTGGCCTCGCTGCGCATCATCCACGGCAAGTGCGTGGCCACGCTGGCACGGCTGAGCGAGTTGGCCGTGCGCTACGCCGACCTGCCGATCGCCGGACGCACCCACAACGTCGCCGCGCAGGTGACCACGCTAGGCAAGCGCTTTGCGACGATCGCGGACGAGCTGCTGATCGCCCTGTTCCGGCTGGAGGCGCTGATGACGCGGTATCCGCTGCGCGGCGCGAAGGGTCCGGTCGGCACCGCCCAGGACATGCTCGACCTGTTGGACGGCGATCCGGACAAGCTCGCCGACCTGGAGCACCGCGTGGCCGCCGAGGTCAAGCGGTCGTTCCCCGTCCCGGACGGCTGGGCGCCCGGCACCGCCGTCCATGTGCTCGCCTCGACGGGCCAGGTGTACCCGCGCAGCCTCGACTACGACGTCGTCACCTGCCTGGCGCAGCTGGCCGCGCCGCTGTCCAACCTGGCCACGTCGATCCGGCTGATGGCCGGCAACGAGCAGGTCACCGAGGGCTTCCGTGCGGGCCAGGTCGGGTCGAGCGCGATGCCGCACAAGATGAACACGCGCTCGTGCGAGCGGATCAACGGCCTGTCGGTGGTGATCAGGGGCTGCGTGTCGATGATCGGCGAGCTGGCCGGTGACCAGTGGAACGAGGGCGATGTCTCGTGCTCGGTCGTGCGCCGCGTGGCGCTGCCGGACGCGTTCTTCGCGATGGACGGCCTGCTGGAGACCACGCTGACGGTGCTGGACGGCTTCGGCGCGTTCCCGGCCGTCATCGAGGCCGAGCTGCGCCGCTACCTGCCGTTCCTGGCCACGACCAAGGTGCTGATGGCGGCCGTCCGTGCGGGCGTCGGGCGCGAGACCGCCCACGAGATCATCAGGGAGCGCGCCGTCGCGGCCGCGCTGGCCATGCGCGAGACCGGCGCCCCCCTCACGCTGCTGGACGATCTCGCCGCCGATAAGCGTCTGCGCTTGTCGCGGGCCGAGTTGGACGCCGCGCTGGCCGATCCGCTCGCCCTGACCGGCGCCGCGCAGACCCAGATCGCCATGGTGGTCAACCGCGCCAACGAGGTGATCATGCTGTATCCCCAGGCTGCCCGCTACGCCCCGGGCGACATTCTCTAGCCACAACGCTGGGTGCGTTGCGATCGCTGGATGTCCGATCCGGCGGCGCGCGCTTGCGCCTTCCCGGCCTGGCTAGCGGCGCCCGCCCTGGTCGCCGTGGGAGGCCCAGGCCTGGGGGATGGACACGATGCAGATGCCGGCCCAGACGATCAGCACGTAGGCCAGGCCGAACTGGGCGGCGATCGCGGTCAGCGGGATGGACACGCCCAGGATGATCGACGTCATGGTGACCTGGCGGACCAGCGGCGACGCGCCCGGCTTGGCCGGCGGCTCCGCGGCGGTGCGGATGGCGGGCACCGGGACAGCCCCGACGGGGGCGAACTGCACCCGTCCGTACTTGTCGCGCACCGGATCGCCCTTGCGGTCGCGGATCACCTGCACGCCGGCCGGCACGGCCTGGGTTGGGACGAGCCGCTCGTTGATCTTTTCCAGGAACGCGTCGACGACCTCGTCGGAGTACTGCGGCCCCAGCTCCGCGAACGCGGCCAGCGTCGCCTTGGCGTCGTCCTTCGGGACGACCGCGGGATGTGGGGTTGACTCGGGCACGCTCATGGGGCTCAGTGTAGCCGCATGCGCGTCCGGTGATTCACGTCTGAAGTGCGCGGCCGACGTCGTGCTCAGAGGGGCGGCATCGGCTTCCAGGACGGATCGCGGCGCAGCTCGCCCGCGTCCCGCAGCCCCTTGATCAGCTGGCCCAGGCCGCGCAGCGTGTGCTCGACGGCGATCAGGCGGACGACCTCCTTGGCGAAGGTCAGCGCCGTGCCGATGCCGAAGCCGATCGGATGCAGCTTGTGGTACTGCCTGAAGTAGCGCCACACGTACCCGCGGTTGTGCATGATGCGGTACTTGACAAGCGCGGACGAGTCGTTGAGGTGGCGGAAGACGAGCTTGATCTGCTTCTGGCGGCGCTTCTTCTGGATGACGAACTCGTCCACGTACGCCACCGGCGTGTACTGGCTGGCCAGCCAGGCGTA
>WRGV01000383.1 GCA_009787035.1 Propionibacteriaceae bacterium
TCGCGTCCGGGGCCCGGCGTCACGGGCGGTCTGGTGCTGCTGGCCATCCGCCCATGATAGCGTCGCGGCCTCGCCCCGCCCGGCATCGCCGCGGCGCCGTCCCCGCAGGGGGATGGGCGGCGGGGGCCCCTATGTCCGCGACATGTGAACTGCCCCTCACAGCCCTCACAAGGGTCGGCTTACCTGGTAGCGTGAAGCTCACTGGGAGACCGCAGACTCGGGAAGTCAAACCCGAACGACAATCGTCCGGCGAAGGCCAACAAGAATCCTCTCCGGAGAACCAGCCGATTCCGGAAACCAAGCGCGAGCGACAACCGCTCGACCAAGCACCGATTGGAACCCTTCAGTGAGAAGGATTGTGGGGGCCACCATCAGTGGCACGTTCATCACCGTCTCATTGATGCTGGGGCTGACCGGTTGTGAAGGTGTGACCAATTGGCGCATGTTCAGCCGCGGTGATGCTGTGCTTCCGTCCGGCACGGTGTTCGCGGTGTACATGAGCCGCCAGACCCACGACAACCGCATGAACGGCTACGTCCTGCTGGTCCAGCGCGACGGAGCCATCTCTGCGGTGCAGACCGCCGGGATGGATGTGAACGACCTGGTATGGGACGAGCAGGCCAAACATGGGCTCTGACGGCTCCGGTCCGATTTGTCCCAGGACAACTTGCGGCGATGCAGTGCCAATGTTACTGTCGTGCTCGCGGATGCGACTGGGTCGAAGCACAGGGAATGCATATCTATCCCTCTTCCCGGGGCCCCCTGCGGATCGACAGGTCTGCAGTCAGGCAGAAGGGGGAAAGGTGCACAATGAAGAAGGGATTGAGCGCAGGACTGGCCGCTATCACGGTGGTCACGGGGTCGTTGCTGATGGGGGTTGACGCCCAGCAGGCCCACGCAGCGTCGACGACGACGATGACTATCTTCGAAGACGCGAATTACTGCGGCTGGTCGAAATCCGGAACCGGCAGCAGCAACTACACCAACACCGGATGGCTGGATTCCAATGAGGTGTCATCATTCAAGGTGACGGCCTACGGGCAGTACATTCTGTGCGACGGAGCTGATCTCACGGGAACATGCTGGAGCTGGGTGACGTCCTCCAACGTGCCGAACGTGGGTTCGGCCGCCAACGACAAGGCGGACAGCTTCGGGTACAAGGTCCTCTGAACCTTGGTCGACGGTCAGTGACCAGCTCGCTGACCGTCACACTCCTGATGGGGGTCTCGGCTTGCGATTCTGCCGAGACTCGCAGGGAAAGGCGATATGAATGCTGCGAAAGGTATATGCGTGCGTTGCGGTGCCACTCATCCTTGCCATGGCATCGGTTGGATGCTCGGCTGACACGGGCGACGGTAACAGGCCTCCTGGGATGTCGGAGCCCCCGGTGAGTGCCCACGTGGCGCTGGATTGGGACTCGGCCAGTTATCAGTTGCCGTTGGAGGCTTACTCTATGACGCCGCAGGAGCGCGGTGTCGCATGGGCCGCGTACAACATCGTGTGGATCCGCTGCGTGACCGGATCTGACAACGTTCCCGCCGCCGAGTTGGCGCGTTCCCAGACCATGGCAGCAACCCCTGACGTCATCAACGCGCCGAACTGGGATTTGGGCGTATGGGACGCCCCCTATGTCGCTGCGCACGGCTGGTTCCGGTGGCCTGGCGGTGACGCCGAGACGTTCGCCCCGGGAGGCCCCAAAGATGTCTCAGAGGACACCAGGAACAAGTGTTCTTCATCGCCGGAACTACTCGCAGTGACGCCCACGGCCATCCGGTCGACGATTGGCGCAGATACCGCTTTCAGCGCACTGAGCAGCTACTCGACGGATGCACGCGAATACACGTTACGCGACTCACGCTACCAGGCAGCCGCTCAGACATATAAGACTTGTCTGGAGGCGGGAGGCTACTCCATCGCCAAAGGCGGCCAAGGCGACGATTACGTCATCACCGACGTGCAGCAGGCTGGCAACTGGACTGACGAGCAGGCGCAGGCTGCGAAGGTGTTCGCGGCCACCTGCAATGACGACCAGGGCCTGACGCAGCGCCTCGTCGACATCAACGCGGCCTACGAGCATGCGATCATCGACCAGCACGAGGCCGAACTGGTCGCCATGCGCACCGAGGTCGGGAAGCGGGTCGAGGCTGCGCACCAGACACTTCGAGACGTCGGCCTGGAGTAATCTGCCAGCAGAAGAGCATCGGCGGAAGGCCCGCCCCAGCCAGCGTCCGCCCCGAGTCTCCAGAACCCGGACGGACGAAACAAAGGTCACGCACACGGAACGTTTGAACAATTCCACTAAGGTTCCCCCGACCGGATTCGAACCGGCACTTCAGCGGGTTTAAGCCGCCTGCCTCTGCCAGTTGGGCTACGAGGGATCGGCCTGTGGCGGACGCGGTCAGGCGTCCAGCAGGCTTCGTGCGATGCCGTCCAGTATGTCAGCTTCGCTGACCACGAGCGCGCCTGTCCGCACGCGGGCGGCGATTTGCGCCACCACCAGGGCGCCGGGCGCCAGCAGCGGGGCGCGCTCGGGCTGCACCGGGCCGAGCTCGGTGATCTGGGCCGCGGACAGGCCCAGCAGCCGCTCGGCCACGTCGGCGACGGCGG
>WRGV01000384.1 GCA_009787035.1 Propionibacteriaceae bacterium
AGCGGCACCAGCACCGACCACAGCACCGCCAGACGCCGGTCGGGCAGCGCCAGCCACCACATCAGCACCAGCACCAGCCCCTCCAGGGGGGCCATCCACGCGTTCTTGGCCACGCCCCAGCACAGCAGGCCCAGACAGCCCGTGAGGAACACCGTCCGCCAGCGCGGATCGCGCGTCTTCAGTGCACGGCGCCCGGCGATGGCATACCACGCCAGCAGCACCACGACCGGCACGATCCAACGTTGCACCGGACCGGTCAGAGCCGCCACCGACAAGCCCACGACGATGGCATACACGAGGACGAACATGTCCCAGCCCAAGATGGTGCGCGGGGAGACCTCACCGCGCACCGCAGCCTTGTCGAGCAGGTTCTTCCATGGCGGTTTCACGGGTGGCCATCCTGCTTCGCGTCAGACATGTCGGGGTCGGTCATGACGCAAGTCTCACCCACCACAGGGTCACGAACCAGGCGATCACTCCATAAAACAAGCACTCCGCCGAACAATGCCGTCCACTCACACGCGTGCCCCGTCCGGTCACCCGGGCGGGGCACGCGATGTGATGGGGAATTGTTACCAGCCGGAACCACTCACTTGAGGCGAGCGAAACCGACCAGGCCGGACGTGCCCGGCACCTTCTGCGTGACAACCGCCGTGTTGGGGCTCTGGTTGCCGCCCACGACCGTGAACGACGATGCCGAGCTGGCCGCCACCACGATGTTGACGTGGTTCAGAATGCCATTGGGCTCGTAGTCCCACAGGGCGATGTCACCGGGCTGAGGCTTCGTGCTGGGCGAGATGAACGTGAAGTACGACCCCATGCCGCTGGAGCTGGGACGGAACGACTCCGCCGCCGCCGACATCGGGCCGTTGTAGCCGGCCTGACGCAGCATGTCGCTGGCGAAGATGGCGCACCAGTCGGTGGACGAGCCGAAGCTCGTCCCCGCACGGGCGTTGTACTCACTGATGATGGTCGCCTGCGACGCCCCCACCCGAGACTGGGCGAGACTGGCAGTCTTCTGTGCCACCGTGGACCCCGACGCACTCGACGCCGAGGTGCCATACAGCTTCGCCTTGGTGTTGGTACCGACCAGGCCGTCGACCGTCAGGCCGTTGGCTGACTGGAAGCTCTTGACGGCGGACAGCGTGTTCGCGCCGAAGATACCGTCCACGGTGCCGGGGTTGTACCCCTTCGCCTTCAGGAGGTTCTGCAGCTCAGTCACGCAGCCCGAGGTCTGGCCGCTCTGGATCACCGACGGGCACGAGGACGACGTCAGGTTGATTGCAGCCGGGGCCCCCGCCGCAGTGGCGGTGGCGTAGAGCTTCGCCTTGGTCTGGGTGCCAACCAGACCGTCTTGGGTCAGACCGTTGGCCTTCTGGAACGCGATCACCGCACTCTTCGTGTTCGCGCCGAAGATGCCGTCCACGGTGCCGGGGTTGTAGCCCTTCGCCTTCAGCAGGTTCTGCAACTCCGTCACACAGCCCGACGTCTGACCACTCTGGATCACCGACGGACATGACGACGACGTCAGATTCAGGGCAGCCGGTGCCGCGAATGCACTCTGCGTGCCCACCAGCGAGAACATGCCGGCTCCGAGCACGACGGCCATGCCGGCTGCCACCAATTTAATACGATGCTTGAACATAGGAACATCTCCTTTCAGACTGTTTGGTTCACCTGTTCAGCCCGGCGGTCGCATCCTCACTTCCACCGGATCCGGTATCGCTTCCGGACACCACCAACTCTGGCTGCACACAGGGGCACGCCTCATCGGGCCTGCGATGGATTTCGTGCTCAACCGAAAGGATTACCCCCGCGCATGAGGAGGCATCCCCCAAACGGTGGATGGACGCGGGCCGGACGGGTCAGGAAAGAACACAGCCGTGCTTAGCCCAGGCCCAGCTCGCGGGCCTTAGCGATGGCCTGGAAGCGCCGGCTGACGCCGAGCTTGGTGTAGATGTGCTCGACGTGCGTCTTGACCGTCGAGGCCTCCAGGTACAGCTGCGCGGCGATCTCGGCGTTGGACAGCCCCTGCGTCAGCAACTTCACCACGTCCATCTCGCGGCGCGACAGCCGCGGCACGACGGTGGCGACACGCATCTTGCGCACCAGCGCGGCCGCCACCGACGGCGCCAGCATCGAATGGCCCTCGTTGGTGGCCCGGATCGCCGCGACGATCTCGTCCGATATGGCCGATTTCAGCAGATACCCCGTCGCCCCAGCCTCGATCGCATCGGTGATGGAGTTGTCGTCCTCAAAGGTCGTGAGCACGATGACATGCGGGCGCCAGCCTGCCGACTCCGCGCCGGCGTCCGCTGCCTGGGCGAGGATCTGTTGGATCGCCACCGAACCCGAGATGCCCGGCAGCCGCAGGTCCATGACGATCACGTCGGGCCGCAACTGCGGCGCCAGAGCCACCGCCGACTCGCCGTCGACGGCCTCGCCGACGACCCGGATGTCATCTTCCATGGACAGAATGCCCGCCAACCCCTGACGAAAGATCGGATGGTCGTCCACCACGAGAACGGTGATCATGAGGCCACCTCGCGCTGATCGGTGAGTGGGAGATCTGGCGCCACCGACGCCCGCTCGGCCATCGGCATGCGG
>WRGV01000385.1 GCA_009787035.1 Propionibacteriaceae bacterium
GCGCCGATGAAGATGGCGCCCGACGTCCAGTCGTTGATGCGGATGCCGTCCACCTTGTCCACCGGGTCGATGCGGATCAGCTCGATGAAGAAGCGTCCGAACGTGTACCACAGCACGTAGCTGACGAACAGTTTCCCCTTGCCAAGATGGAAGTGCCGCTCAAGAATGAAGATCAGCACCAGGATGCCGATCACGTTCCACAGGCCCTCGTACAGGAAGGTCGGGTGGAACGTCGCGTACTGCTGGTAGCCCAGCGGACGGTACTGCGGATCGACCTTCAGCGCCCAGGGCAGCGTCGTGGGACGTCCGAACGCCTCCTGGTTGAACCAGTTGCCGACCCGGCCCCAGGCCTGCGCGGCCAGCAACGTGGGCGCGATGCAGTCGGCGATGCCGGCGAAGTTGACGTGCTTGACGCGGCAGTAGACCAGCACGGCCAACCCGCCGCCCACGATCGAGCCGATGACGCCGAGGCCGCCGTTCCAGATCTTGAGCGCGTTCCACGGATCCAGCCCGGGGCCGAAGTACCGGGCATGCTCGGTGATGACGTGGTACGCGCGCGCCCCGATGATGCCGAAGACGACGGCGACCAGCGCCATGCCGTCCCACTCGTCGCGGTTGCCGCCGCGCGCGGCGATGCGCCTGCCCGTCCACCACCACGACAGCAGCATCGCGGTGATCATCGTCAGCGAGTACATGTGGATGGTCAGCCGTCCCAGATCGATGTCACGGAACGGTGGGGCGGGAATGAACAGCGGCAGCATCGGTTACCTCCGGTCCGCAAGGGTTGCTGGTTGATCGGTCATGGATGGAACGGGGGCGCTCCCGGGGGAATACCATTCGACGTCGTCCACGCGGCCGTCCGCGCTTTCGCGGCACAGCAATGCCGACCCCGGCGTGTCGAAGCAGCTGGGCGCTCCAGTGTGGCAGGCGGGACCGGTCTGCTCGACCAGGTAGAGCACCGTGTCGCCGTCGCAGTCGACGGCGATCTCGCGGATGCGCTGGACATGGCCCGACGTCTCGCCCTTGACCCACTGGCGGCGACGGCTGCGCGACCAGTACGTGGCCCGGCCGGTCTCCAGCGTGTTCGCCAGCGCGGCCGCATCGGCCCACGCCATCATGAGGACGCGCCGGGTGTGCGCCTCCTGCACGACCACGGGCACCAGCCCGCGCTCGTCGAAGCGCACGCGCGCGTTCCAGGCCGGGGGAAGTCCGGACGGATCGCTCGGCGCATCCGGAGCGGCGGATGGGCTCATGCGAGCTTCTCCAGGATCAGTTCGCGCACCCGGGCCGCATCGGCCTGCCCGCCCAGCGACCGCATCACGGCGCCGATCAGGGCTCCGGCCGCCTGCACCTTGCCGTCGCGGATGCGCTGCGCCGCCTGCGGGTCGGCCGCGATCGCCGCGTCCACCGCAGCGCCCAGCGCGCCATCGTCGCTGACCACGGCCAGGCCGCGCGCCGCCACGATGTCGGCCGGCTCGCCCTGTCCGTCCAGAACGCCCTCGATGACGTCGCGGGCCAACCGGTCGTTGATCGTGCCGTCGTCCACGAGCGCCTGCAGCGCCGCGACCTGCGCGGGCGTGATCGGCAGATCCTCCAGCGCCGTGCCGGTCTCGTTGGCCCGGCGGGCCAGCTCGGTGAGCCACCACTTGCGGGCGGACGCCGGCGCGCAGCCCGCGTCCACGCTCGCAGCGATGAGGTCGAGCGCGCCCTCGGTGGCCAGGATGTCGCCGAACTCGCGGTCGGTCAGGCCCCACGCGGTGCGCAGCCGCTCGCGGCGCAGCTGCGGATGCTCCGGGATCGTGGCCCGCAGCTGCTCCACCCACGCGGGATCGGGCGCCACCGGCACCAGGTCGGGCTCGGGGAAGTAGCGGTAGTCCTCGGCCTGCTCCTTGCTGCGCCCGGGCGTCGTGAAGCCGGCCTCGTTCCAGAAGCGCGTCTCCTGCTTGACCCGTCCGCCCGCGGCCAGGATCGCACCCTGGCGGCACATCTCGTAGTGCACCGTCTGCTCGACCGCGCGCAGCGAGTTGACGTTCTTGGTCTCGCTGCGGATGCCGAGCGTGTCCGACCCGATCGGCATCAGCGACACGTTGACGTCGCAGCGCAGCTGCCCGCGCTCCATGCGGGCGAACGAGACGCCCAGGGCCCGGGCCATGTCGCGCAGGAACTCCATGTAGGCACGCGCCACCTGCGGGGCGTGCGCCCCGGTGCCGTGGATCGGCTTGGTGACGATCTCGATCAGCGGGATGCCCGCGCGGTTGTAGTCGATGAGCGTGTAGGCCGCGTCCTGGATGCGTCCGGACGCCCCGCCCATGTGGATCAGCTTGCCAGCGTCCTCTTCCATGTGCGCCCGCTCGACGGGCACCGTGAACGCCTTGCCCTCGATCTGCAGGTCGACGTGGCCGTCGAAGGCGATCGGCTCGTCGTACTGGCTGATCTGGTAGTCCTTCGGCATGTCCGGGTAGAAGTAGTTCTTCCGCGCGAATCGGCACCACGGCGCGATCGAGCACCCCAGCGCCAGACCGATGCGGATCGCCGACTCGACCGCCTTGCGGTTCACCACCGGCAACGATCCGGGCAGGCCCAGGCACACCGGGCATG
>WRGV01000386.1 GCA_009787035.1 Propionibacteriaceae bacterium
CGGGTTCAACGCCGGTGGGGATGTCGGTGTTCCCTCTTTGCCTGCGCTAGATCATGCGGCGGTGCCGTCGGGGCAGGTGGCCACGTGTTTGTGTGAGTGGGGCCAAGGTCCAGCTGCGTGGGTGCGTGGCTGATGTTTGCGTGGCGAGGTGTCTTGGGGGGTCTGAACGTCCGGAGGAAGGGGCGGACGACTCAAAGATCCGTCGTGGGCGACGGCGGTGGGCGCGTGGGTCCGGTGAAGCGCCGGTGTGGCGGCGTCGGTGTTCCCTCTTCGCCTGCGCGGGATCATGTGGCGAACTCGTCGGGGCAGGCTCTCACGTCTCTGTGTGTGGGGTCAAGGTCCGGCTGCGCGGGCGCGTGGTGGCGTTTCCTTGGCGGGGTGTTCTGGTGCGTCCGATCGCCCGGTGGTGGTCGGGGGACAACAGGAGAGGTCCATGGCGCGATGGTGGTGAGCACGTGGGCGTGTTCCAGCGCCCGTGGGGATGTCGGTGTTCCCTATTAGCCCGCGGGCTCATGCTGCGGGTCTGCCCGGGCAGCTCTCCGCACGTCGGTCGTGTGGGACTGCGCAGGCTCAAGCCTCGGGTGCGTGGTTGCGCGATGCCGACGCTGGCCGGAGCAGTGTCCACAGCGGATCAGCCAGGTGCGTCGGTGCGCGGCTGGTGTTCGCCTGGCGCGGGCGCTCTGGCACGTCCGACCGCTGGCGGGAGCGCCACGGCGAGATCCGTCCTTGCGGATGACCTGGTCCACTGTCATCTGGAAACGAACAGCCTTGCGTCGTCGTCTCAGACAACAGGGCGGCTCTGTCAAGTGCGACAAGGGAAAACGCTCAGGCTGACGCCACAGGGACGGTGTGGCGCGTGCCGTCCACGGTCCGAATCGCGACACGTCTGGCCAGACGGGGTCCGGGCGACTACTGTGGCGTTTGAGGCTGATGCATGCGGCTGCGCTCAGGTGGATTCGATCGTCGTTCCGGGACGTGTCGAGGTGGCTGACAGATGTGGATGTGTGCACAAGCGGACCCCGTCCATGTACACAGAATCACCATGCATGATCGACCCTCACGCGATATGACCGGTCAGACACTGACAGGCGCATCAGGTGGCAGCGATGTGTTGTGTCGGTGTCGGGCTGCCACTTCTGGGCGCAGGGATTCTGCGTTTCCAGCAGTGGGGCTCGTCAGCTTGGAGCAGATTTGGACGAGCTGCGCCTGGGTGTCGTAGGCGCTGGCTAAGCTGGCTGTTTGAGTTGACCGGTTGCAACGCCGGTGAGGCACGTGCTCACCGACGACGAAGATTGGACACCTCGCTGCGGCGGAACGCGGAACGGGGTGGCCAAGACGGGGTGGAAGAGACGAATGGGCAACACGGAGCGGGCAAGACGGAGTGGATAAGAGAGGTGCAGCAGTGACCGAACACAGCCGGCGCGCGTCGGCACACGCGGACGCGCCCGAGAGTCCCACCCCCATGACCCCTCAGGCGGAGCTGTCTCCGCCGCTCGGCGTTGACGCGCCTCGCCGCGCGATGGTCGAGCTCGATGACATCAATGTTTCACGTGAAACATCGTCGGCCCTTCCGCGGCCCGGCCATACCCGCGTGCTGGTGGTTGCCAACCAGAAAGGCGGCGTCGGGAAGACCACGTCGGCCGTCAATCTCGCGGCCGCCCTGGCGGCCGGCGGGCTGCGGGTGCTGGTGATCGACCTGGATCCGCAGGGGAATGCCTCGACGGCGTTGGGTGTGCCGCATGACTCCGGTGTCGCCGGAACGTACGAGGTCGTCATCGACGAGGCTCCGATCGCGCGGTACGTGATGGCGTCCGGGGAGAACGACAACCTCATGGTCTTGCCCGCGACGGTCGATCTGGCCGGCGCGGAGCTGGAACTGGTCGGCGTCCACGGGCGCGAGCAGCGGCTCCGCACCGCCCTGGAGGCCTACCTGTCCGAGCAGCCCACCGACTATGTGCTCATCGACTGCCCGCCCTCGCTCGGCCTGCTGACCGTGAACGCCCTCGTCGCGGCCGATGAGCTGTTGCTGCCGATCCAGTGCGAGTACTACGCGCTGGAGGGCGTCACCCAGCTGCTCACGACCATCGGGTTGGTCACCACCAACCTGAACAACCGGCTGCGGCTCACGACGGTGCTGCTGACGATGTACGACGCCCGCACGCGGCTCGCGGCCCAAGTGGCGGACGAGGTCCGCCGCCACTTTGCGGCTCAGACGCTGGAGACCATCATTCCCCGCTCGGTGCGCGTCAGTGAGGCCCCCAGCTACGGGCGCACGGTGCTGGGCTACGATCCGTCCTCCATGGGCGCGAAGGCCTACCGCAGCGCTGCCGTGGAGATCGCCGAACGCGGTCGGCACGGCGTCCGGGCCCATGTGTCCGGCGACNATCAATCCCCCGACACATCTGGAACCCGTACCACAGACACGAAGGAGCAGTGATGGCTACCAAGCCTGGAGGATTGGGACGCGGGCTCGGGGAGCTGTTCCAGCGCACGGACGACTCGCCGATCTCCCGCGCAATGGACGCGTTCGGCGCGCCCGCCGCGTCCGGCAAGATCGGCGACGGCTCGTGGTTTGAGGAGATCCCC
>WRGV01000387.1 GCA_009787035.1 Propionibacteriaceae bacterium
CACCCCGCCAGCCCCGCCGTGTACCAGCACCGTCTCGCCACGCGTCAGCCCCACGGCGTCCATGTTGGACAGCACCGTCGCGGCCGCCTCCATCAGCCCGCCCGCGGTCGCCAGGTCGATTCCGGACGGCGGCGCGACGCACGTCGATGCCGGGACGACCACGTACTCGGCATAGCCGCCCCCGGCCAGCAGCACGACCACCGGATCACCGGGTCGCCAGGCCGTGACGCCGTCGCCACAACGGGTGACGACACCCGTCGCCTCCAGCCCCAGGATGTCGCTGGCTCCGGGCGGGGGCGGATAGTGCCCCTGCCGCTGCAGCAGATCGGCCCGGTTGACCCCGGCCGCCACGACCTTGACCTGCACCTGTCCGGGCCCCGGCTGCGGCGTCGGCACCTCGTCCCACATCAACTCCGCCGGCCCACCGGGCTGGCGCACCACAATCGCCTTCATGGTTTCCAGCCTACGAGGTCAGTGCCGGCAACCGACTAGACTGGGCGTCCTGCGCGTCCGGGACAGACGTGCACGGCGAGATCGCATAGTGGACGAGTGCAGCCGCCTTGAAAGCGGCCGAGGGTCAAACCTCCCAGGGTTCGAATCCCTGTCTCGCCGCCACAGGCGTCCGTCCTCACTTCTGGGGACTGTAGGCGCAGACGTCCGGGGTCTGAGCCGGGGCGGTGGTCCGCGGATTGATCGCCGCGCGCTGCACGGACAGCACCAGCTGCCGCATGAGCCCGAAGTTGGGATTCGACTCGTTAAACCCGTTCAGCCCGTTGGTGAACGACAGGCGCGACACCGTCCCGGCCTTCGCAGAGCTGGCGAGCTTGGCCAGCGTCGGCAGGGCGGACGCCGGGATGTCGGTCACCGACATCGACGTGGTCGAGTGCGCGATCTGGTCGAACTTGGTGACCAGCGTCGTCGTGTCGGTCTGCGACACGATCGCGTGGGCCAGGCAGACCTGGCGGTTCATGAGCCCGTACTCGGTCTGCGGGTCGTTGCAGACGCTGCGTCCGAACCACAGCGCCTGGGTGCCGTCCAGGTGCTGGTTGGCGCCCTGCGGGATGCTGCCCTGCGCGCCGCAGTCGGCCTGCGTCGAGCCGCCCATCGCGACGTTGAAGTTGACGTTGACCGTGACGCCGCCGATCGCGTCGACCAGCTGCTGCACGCTGCTGACGTCCAGCAGCGCGAAGTAGTCGATCTGCATGCCCAGCGCCGTGCCGACGCCGAGCTTCATGGCGTCCCCACCTGGGAAGTCGGTGTTCGTGAACAGCTCGGGATGGATCGCGGGCACGTTGTTCCAGATCGCGCCCAGGGTGAAGTTGGTGTTTCCGGCGCTCTTGCCGTCGTAGAAGCCGACCGGGTAGGCGTCGGCCAGCTTGCTGTCCTTGGGGAACGGCGTGCGCGCCATGCCGGGCGGCAGCTGGATCAGCACGGTGTTGCCCGTGGCGACGTTGATCGAGGCGACCATCACGGTGTCGATCGTCATCTTCGCGGACGTGCCGGCGCCGTTCGAGTCGGCGCCGAGCAGCAGGATGTTCATCCAGTCCCCGGACAGCGGCGTCGCGGCGGACGCCGGACGGGTCGCGCTGCGGTTGTTCTCGCCGAAGATGCCGGAGATGGTGCTCGCGGCGGCGAAGGACGCCACGGCGCTCAGCGCCATCGCGGCCGCCACGATGAGCGACAGCACCGCCGTCACGATCACCCCGGCCGCCTTCTGGCCGCCGGTGCCCGGACGCGGCCGCGTGAGCAGGTACGTCCCGATGATCATCGCGAGCCACACCAGGCCCAAGACGATGAACAGCACGCCCGCCAGACGGTCGAGCCCCGGATGCAGCACGAAGGTGACGAGGCGGGACGGCGAAACCGCCGCGGTGATGACCGTCGTCAGGCCCAGGATGACGAAGACCGCCAGCACGACGATGCCGACGACGGTGTTGCGACGCTTCGGGGCGACGTTGATGAGCCCGGCGCCGGGGAAGACGGTGGACAGGACGGTCCGTCCCAGGCTGTGGCTGAGCGGCAGGTTGGCCGGGGCCTGTGGCTCGCGCGCAGGCTGTTCTGCGACCTCGGCGGCCGTCGCGGGTGCGGACTCCTCGGCGACCTCGACCGGTGTCGCTGCAGCGGTCTTCGCGGCTTTGGCTTCGGCCTTTGCGGTCTTGGCGTCGGCTTTCGCGGCCGCCTTCTGTTCGGCGCGCTCGCGGCGCAGGTCGGCGCGGCTCTTGGCCGGCGGGGCGGCGGGCGCCTCGGGTTCGGGGGCCGGCGTTTCGGGCAGCACCAATTCGATGGGCTCCGCGAACTGCGGGCCGGACGTCTCAGGCTCAACGACCGGCTCAGCGCTCACCGGGGCGGACGGATGCGTCGGCGGCGTGGTCTCGACGACCATGTCGGCCGGCTGCGCGGCAATGGGCGTCGGGCGCACGGGCGCCGGTGCGGGCGTCGGCGCCGCGGCCGGACGCGTCACGGGCTGATGCAGGTCGCGCAGGCCGGTCGTCGGCGTCGTCGGACGGACGGGCGGGGTCGTCGGCGGAGGCGTCGTCGGACGGACCGGCGGGGTCGTCGGCGTGGGCGTCGGCGTGGGCGTCA
>WRGV01000388.1 GCA_009787035.1 Propionibacteriaceae bacterium
GCCCGCTCGGCCGCCTGACGTTCCTCCGGCGAGTGCACCAGGTCGGTGAGGTCGTCGGCCAGCGCGCGTTGCGCGGCACGCAGATGGGGCGACTCGGCCGTGAGCCGATCGAGCTCCTCGATCTCTTCCCGACTGCGTTCGCAGAAGATGCGCAGATACTGCCCCACCATCGCGTCCTCGGCATTCAAGAAGAACTGGTGGAACGCGTACGGGCTGGTCATCGCCGGATCGAGCCAGACCGTGCCTGACTCCGTCTTGCCAAACTTGGTCCCATCCGCCTTGGTCAGCAGCGGAGCCACCAGGGCATGCACGCGCGCACCTTCAGCCCGGCGAACCAGCTCGACGCCAGCCGTGATGTTCCCCCACTGGTCGGAGCCACCCGTCTGCATCGTGCAGCCGTACCGTCGGTACAGCTCCAGGAAGTCCAGCGACTGCAGCAGCACGTAGCTGAACTCGGTGTAGCTGATGCCCGATTCGAGGCGGGTGCGCACGATCTCCCGGTTGAGCATGCGTGAGACCGGGAAGTGTTTGCCCACCTCACGCAGGAAATCCAGGACGGACAGCTCGGCCGTCCAGTCGTAGTTGTTGACCAGGATCGCGCCGTTGCGCCCCTCGAAGTCGACCAGCTTGCTCACCTGGTTGCGGATGCGCTCGACCCATTCGAGCACCGTGTCCTTCGCGTTCATCACGCGCTCGCCGGTCTGCTTGGGGTCGCCGATCAGGCCCGTCGATCCGCCGACCAGCAGGATCGGCTGATGCCCGGCGCGCTGCAGCTGACGGGCCAGCATGATCTGGACGAGATTGCCCATGTGGATGCTCGGCGCGGTGGGGTCGAAGCCCACGTACGACCGGATCGGCCCGGCGTCCAGGTGCGCGGCCAATGCCTCGCGATCCGTCGAGTCGGCGATGAAACCTCGCCATTCCAGTTCATCCAACAGCGCATTCATGATCTGAAAGCCTAGCGGCCGCGCCGCGCAGGCCGCATGCCGATACCCAGGCGTGGACGCCACGCAGCGCCGCGGGCTAGCGTGGGCGCGGGAGAAGATGCGCATGGACGAGATCGCGACACTGCGAGCCACCTGGCAGGCGCAGGCGCAGGAATCCGTCGTCGGCTGGGACTGGTCGCGCCTGGACGGACGGATGCTGGAGCAGCCGCTGCCGTGGGACTATCGGCAGATCGTCGCCGCCCACCTGCGCCAAGACGACGAGCTGCTCGATATGGGCACCGGCGGCGGGGAATTCCTGCTCAGTCTGCACCATCCGTACGCACGCACATGCGTCACCGAGGCGTGGCCACCCAACGTCGACCTGATCCGGCGGCATCTGACGCCGCTGGGCGTCACGCTCGGCGTGACCGGCGCCGACGACCACCTTCCCTTTGCAGACGGCCGTTTCGACGTGGTGCTCAACCGGCACGAATCGTTCGACGCCGCCGAGGTGGCGCGCGTGCTGCGTCGCGGCGGGGTGTTCGTCACGCAGCAGGTCGGGGCGTCCAACGGCCGCGACCTGGCCGTGTTCCTGCTGCGAGACGCGCCGACCTCGGAGCACACGCTGGCCGCGTGCCGCACGCAGCTGGAGTCGGCGGGACTGACCGTCCTGCAGGCGCAGGAGGCGTTCCCGACCTCGCGATTCACCGACGTGGGCGCGATCGTCTGGTACGCCAGCACGGTCGGCTGGGAGTTCCCGGGCTTCAGCGTGGACGCCTGCCTCGACCGCCTGCTGGCCCTGCACGCGCGGTGCGAGCACGGCGAGACGATTCCCATGCGCGAGCATCGGTTTCTGCTCGTGGCCCGGCTNCCCGGGATCTGACGCCCCGCTACGGCGCGCTGCGATCGCTGGACGAGGCCGTCCAGTCGCGCTCGCGGGTCACGACCTCGTCCAGCTCGGCCAGCTGCTCGCGCACGCGATCCGGGGCCGTGCCGCCGCGGCCGTTGCGGCTGGCGACCGAGCCCTCGATCGTCAGCACGTCGCGCACGGCCAGCGTCAGGCGCGGGTCGATGGCGGCCAGCTCGTCCTCGTCCAGCTGCGACAGCTGCTTGCCGGAGGCTTCGCAGGCCTGCACGGCCCGGCCCGTGATGTCGTGAGCCTGCGCGAACGGCACGCCCTGACGCACCAGCCAATCGGCCATGTCGGTGGCCAGCGAGAAGCCGCGCGGGGCGGCCTGGGCCATGCGCTGCTCGTCGAAGGCCAGCGTGCCCACCAGGCCGGCCACCGCGGGCAGCAGCACCAGCAGCTGGTCGATCGCGTCGAAGACGGGCTCCTTGTCCTCCTGCAGGTCGCGGTCGTACGCCAGCGGCAGGCCCTTGAACGTGGCCATCAGGCCCGCGAGGTGACCGATCAGGCGTCCCGACTTGCCGCGGGCCAGTTCGGCGACGTCAGGATTCTTCTTCTGCGGCATGATGCTCGACCCGGTCGACCATTCGTCGGCCAGCGCGGCGAAACCGAACTCCTGGCTCGTCCAGATGATCACATCCTCGGCCAGGCGGGACAGATCGACCCCGATCTGGGCGAGCACGTACGCCGTCTCGGCCACCAGGTCGCGCGCCGCCGTCCCATCGATCGAGTTGG
>WRGV01000389.1 GCA_009787035.1 Propionibacteriaceae bacterium
CCCAGGCTCGGCTGCGCCGCCGCGATCGCACTCAGATCGTCGGCCGATGTCGTCGGATCTGCCAGGGCCGTCGACGCGATGCCCAGATCCGCAAAGTCGGGCATGCGACACCTCGTCCACTAGAGAAGATGCATCAACGCTACACCCGGACCGCCCCCCAATGGGGAGAACTCCCCATCCGTTTCGAAGACCCGACGATCCCGGCGGGATCGCCACGGCCTTGCCACATCGATCATGCGCCCGCATCCCCTACCGTCGCGCAGATTTGGAACGCACTGCGTTCCAAATCTGTCACGGTCATTGTGAACACGAACGACACACACCCGGCGTCGGCGACTGCGCCTCCGCGAGTAACCTTCCACAAACGAAACAGTGCGCTCCACGAAACTGGCGATGCGGTGCGCCTTCCACCCGAACCGCGGGCTCCAACAGACGAAGAACGTGGACGCAGGATGGAACGCGGCCCTGAGCAGCAGGGTTCGCGTCATGGCCGCCACCAACGTGTCGGCATCAAGTAAGACGCGCAGCGGCTCAGAGCTCGTCATTGTCGCTCAGCACAGTCATCATGTCGAGCCACATCTGCCGCCGGAACCGCTCAAGCTCCGACTCGGTAATCCGGTAGTGCGAGCCCCGCTTCAGCGCCTTGATCGTGCCCCACGCCAATTTGGACCGCACTGCGGTCCAAATTGGATCGACAATCTGCCGACAGTCGACGGACGACTGGCTTGAATTGCGAACGCAGTGCCTTCGCGATTCAATGCCCGGACGCGGCCGACTACGACTCCTGCTTGGACGCCTTGATCGCCTCGGCGGCGGCCTGCGGCGGCATCAGCTCGTAGCCGTGGAAGGCGCGCGTGAACGAGCCGGAACCACGGGCCAGGCCGCGCAGGTCGATGGCGTAGCGGTTGAGCTCGCTTTGCGGCACGATCGCGCGGACGACGGTGGTGCCNGGTTCGCCGGCGTCCGTCCCCAGCAGCTGGCCGCGGCGGTTGCCCAGGTCGGTCATCACCGCGCCCAGGTACTCGTCGCCGACCGTCACCGTGACGTCGTCCAGCGGCTCCAGCAGCGCCACCTTCTCGGGCTTGGCGGCCTCCTTGAGCGCCAGCGATCCGGCCGACTGGAACGCCATGTCGGACGAATCCACCGGGTGCGACTTGCCGTCGTCCAGGATCACGCGAATGTCGACCATCGGGTAGCCGCTGATCGTGCCCTTCTCCAGCTGCGCCCGCACGCCCTTCTCGACCGACGGGATGAACTGCCGCGGCACCGCACCGCCGACCACCTGGTCGACGAACTCGAAGCCCGCGCCGCGCTCCAGCGGCTCGACCCGGATGTGGCACACGCCGTACTGGCCGTGCCCACCGGACTGCTTGACGTGGCGTCCCTGCGCCTCACTAGGGGCGATGAACGTCTCGCGCAGCGCAACCTTGATCGGCTCGGTCGTCACGTTGACGCCGTAGCGGTCCTTCAGCCGGGCCATGAGCAGGTCGGAGTGCGCCTGTCCCATCGACCACAGCAGCAGCTGGTCGGTGCCCTCTTGGCGCACCAGCTGCACGGACGAATCCTCGACGACCAGGCGCGCGAGCGCGGCGGCCAGCTTGTCCTCGTCGTTGCGCGACAGGGCGCGGACGGCGGACGGCAGCAGCGGCTTAGGCGGCGTCCAGGGACGCAGCACGCAGGGACGATCCGTGGACGACAGCGTGTCCCCGGTCTCGGCCTTGGAGAGCTTGCCGACGTAGACCAGCTCGCCGGCCAGCGCCTGCGTCTTGGCAACGAGCTCCTGCCCGGCGGGCGCCGACAGCGCGCCGATGCGCTCGGTCTCGGCGTGGTCGGGATGGTGCTCGTTGATCTCCAGGCCGAACAGCGCCTTGCGCCCGGCGATCTGCACCGTGGCGTCCGCCTTCAGCGTGCCGCTGAAGATGCGCACCAGCGACAGCCGCCCGGCGAAGGGGTCGGACGTCGTCTTGATCACCTGCGCGACCAGCGGGCCGTCGGCGCTGATCTCGCCGAGTTCGACGTCGTCGCCGGTCAGCGTCTTGGCGTCGGGCAGCTGGCGGCGCATCGGCGTCGGGAAACCGCGGTTGATCAGGCCGATCAGCTCCTCGACCCCCACGCCGCTCGTCATGACCGGCAGCACCGGGTAGAACGTGCCGTGATACATGGCCTTCATCAGGTCATCGACCACCGAGTCGGTCGGCAGGTCGTCGCCGTTGAAGTAGCTCTCCATCAGCGCCTCGTCCTCCGACTCGGTGATGATGGATTCCACGTAGTCGGCGCGGTAATTCTCGATCAGCTCAGCCTCTTCGGGCGTCGAGTCGCGGGCCACGCGCGACCCCGACGAGTAGTCGTGGGTGCGCCGCGTCAGCAGCGACAGGTTGCCGATGATCTCGTTGCCCGCGCTGCGCAGCGGGATGTACGCGGGATGGACGCCGTCGCCGAACGCCTCGCGCACCGATTCGACGGCAGCATCGAAGTCGGCGTGCTCGGTGTCGAGCTTGGTGATCACGACCGCGCGCGGCATGCCGACGCGGCGGCACTCGCCCC
>WRGV01000390.1 GCA_009787035.1 Propionibacteriaceae bacterium
CCTGCGAGCTTGCGGGACTTGACGAGCCAATAGCCCGACACGCCCGTGACAAGGCCGCCCGCGATGATGAACGCCGCGCCCACGGTGTGCGGGAACGTCGTCAGGAAGAACGGGTTGCCGATCAGGGCGAGGAAGTTGTTGAGCTGGGCGCGGCCGTTCTCGAAGACGGCACCGACAGGGTTCTGCATCCAGCTGTTGGCCGCCAGGATGAAGATCGCGGAGATCGTCGTACCGGCGGCGGTGAGATAGATAGTAGCGAGATGGGTCTTCTTGGGCAGGCGATCCCACCCGAAGATCCACAGGCCGACGAAGGTGGACTCCATGAAGAAGGCGATCAGGGCTTCCAGGGCCAGCGGGGCGCCGAAGATGTCTCCGACGAACCGCGAGTACTCGCTCCAGTTCATGCCGAACTGGAACTCCTGGACGATGCCCGTCACCACACCGGCGGCGAAGTTGATCAGGAAGAGCTTTCCGAAGAGCTTCGTAAGCTTCAACCATTTGTCGTCGCCCGTGCGATTCCACCTCGTCTGCATGACGGCGACCAGCCATGTGAGGCCGATCGTCATCGGGACGAAGAAGAAGTGGTAGACAGTTGTGATGCCGAACTGCCACCGTGCAAGGTCAAGCGCATCCATGGGTGAGAGCGTACACTTCCCTGCCACATCGGGGTAGCCCCCGGCGGCGGCGTTTCCGCTTCTGGGGGGTTCACTGAGAGCGTAAGTGCTTGTGGGGCCCATATTCGATGAAATACGGATGATGCGGGGCGCTGTCCCCTGGGTCAAGGGGTCGTGGAGGTGCTGCCCGGGCGGTCCGCCGGGAAATGGGACATTGGCGGGGTCAGATGTCGCCCGAGGTCGGTTTGGGGGAATGGGACGAATCTGGCTGGCCCGTTGTCCCATTTTGTGCGGGTGTGTGCCGGTGTGCGTCGGTGTGTGGGTGTCTCGCCTGTGTCCATATGGTGGACATCAGGGCTTGCCGCTGAGCCTAAAATGGGTGTAGAATCGAACACATGAGCGAATCGATGATGGTGCAGCTGTGGCGCAGGGGTGCGCAACGGCGCATGCGCGCCTATGCGGCGGTGCGGGCCCAGATCGACGAGCTGGAGGCCGAGGCGAATCGGCTGCTGGGCGAGGCCGTCCAGGCCTATGAGTGGCTCGACGAGGTCGTCGGCGTCAATCGGATGGACACGTACCGGACCGTCCCGCTGGGCAACTACATGTTTGGGGAAGACGTGGCCGAGGAGGTCGCGATGGCCAACCGCAGCTCGCAGGGTGTGGCCGAGATGCTGGTCGACCAGGTTGCCACGCTGATGCATGACATGCCCCAGTGCTGGGCCAAGGTCTGCGATCCGCAGATCAAGGCGCCGTTGTGGCAGGCCCGGCTGATCCTCGGCAAGTGCGCGGGGTTGAAGAAGAAGCAGTTGGCGCAGGTTGACGCCTCGGTCAGCCTCGGCCTGGGCACGCTGGCCTGGGGCCGACTGGCGCGGCGGGTGTCGGCTGCGGTCAAGCGGGCTGATCCGGACGGCGTCCGGCTGAAGGCGAAGAGCGCTGAGCGGTCGGTGCGCGTCCAACAGGACCGCGACGACGCCAGCCTGGCCTGGGTCAANGCGCANATCGGNCTGGGCGATGCGCTGCGCCTCGACGACACGCTGGCGATGNTCGCCGCCCGGCTGGGCGCCGAGGGCGACACCGACCTGATCGAGCAGCGCAGGGCGACAGCGTTCGCGATGCTGGCAGATCCGGTTGCCCTGGTCGAGCGCTTCGGCCTTGCCGCCTCCGATGCGCCGGTGGCAACCCCGCNCGCGCCGGCATTCACCCCGCCCGCGCCGACATTCACCTCGCACACCCGCGTTTACGTGCACGTGTGGGCTGATTCGTTGGGCGATCCCGACGAGGTGGCGCGCCTGGAGGGGTACGACCCGGTGCTGCTCGACCAGGTGAAGGCGTTGACCGCCGCCAGCAGCGTGAAGCTGACGAAGGTTGTGCACGTGGGGGCCGACTCGGTCGCGCTGGACGCGTACGAGGTGCCCGACTGGATGCACGAGGCGCTGATCGCCCGGGATGTGACGACGAAGGACCCCTGGTCGGCCACCGAGGCTCGCCACCAGGACCGTGACCACATCCGCGAGTATCAGCCCGGCCTGCCGGGCCAGACCCGCCTGGCGAATCTCGTATCGCAGCGGCGCGGCTGGCACCGCTGCAAGACCGTGGCCGGTTTCCACGTCCGCCGAACCGAATCCGGCGCCTACCTATGGACCACCGCCGCCGGTCAGCGCGCCCTCGTCGACCAGATCGGCACCCACCCGTTACCCCTGCGCGAGTGAGGCGCGTGCGCGTGCCAGATTCCATTCCGTTCGCTTAGTCGCCGGATGATCTGCGCCCAGAACTCTGCGCTGGGCCTCCAGCGTCTTCTCATACAGGGCGATCGCTTCGCTGAGACGGCCCGCTTGCTCGTAGTCGACGGCGAGGTTGTTGCGGGAGNCGAGCGTGTTGAGGTGGTCGGATCCGAGGATGCGTTCCTGGTCG
>WRGV01000391.1 GCA_009787035.1 Propionibacteriaceae bacterium
TACCCGAATGTCGATCCCTCCGTCATCCACGTCGTGCGCAACGGCATCGACACCGACGAGTTCTATCCCGATGCGGGCCTGGATTTCCCGACGCAGATCGGNATGGATCCGGATCGTCCGTCCGTGGTGTTCGTCGGGCGCATCACGCGCCAGAAGGGCCTGGTNCACCTGCTGGCCGCGGCGCGCCAGTTCGCCCCCGGCGTGCAGCTCGTGCTGCTGGCNTCGAGCCCGGACACGCCCGAGATCGCCCAGCAGTTCGACCAGGGCTACCAGGCGCTGGTGGCCGAGCGCGGCGACGACGTCATCTGGGTCAAGGACATGGCCCCCCGCGCCGGCGTGCGCGAGGTGCTGACGCACGCCACGGTGTTCGCGTGCCCGTCGATCTACGAGCCGCTCGGCATCGTCAACCTGGAGGCCATGGCCTGTCAGACGGCCGTCGTGGCCAGCGCCGTCGGCGGCATCCCGGAGGTCGTGGACGACACGGTGACCGGCCTGCTGGTCTCNTACGACCCCGAGCAGGAGGACGACCCGGCGTACGCCGCCGACTTCGAGGCCCGCTTCGCCGGGCGCGTCAACGAACTCGTGGGCGATTCCGCGCGCGTCGAAGCGATGGGCGCGGCCGGGCGCCAGCGCTGCATCGACGAGTTCAGCTGGGAGGCCATCGCCGCCCAGACGGTGGACGTCTACCAGGCGGCCATCGATCGGTACGCGAGCCGCTGACGATGCGGTGCGTCGGGCACAGTCCCAGACGTCGGATCTTTGTTCACGAGCTTCGGGGTGACGAGCAGATTTCGGGGTGAGGAGCGCGGCCACGGGGCTTGGTCGCGCTCCAGCTGGGGATCGTGAGCTGGATCGGCGACACAGGGCCTAGGGTTGCGGGACGACGCCCTTCAAGCATTCGAGCAGTTCGGCAGCCTCGGCGGCGTTGATCTCGACGACCAGCCGTCCACCGCCATCCACGGGCATGCGCATGACAAGACCCCTGCCCTCTTTTGCGACCTCCATCGGGCCGTCACCGGTGCGTGGCTTCATCGCAGCCATAATTCAGTCTCATTTCCGTCGCTGGTGCGCCTTACTGGAACATTATCTCGCACATCCACAGCGTCTGTCGCGTTTACCCCCCGCATCGGCGCCCCGATCGGGTACGCCACAGGCGTCGATTCAGGCGCGAACGGGCACGTCCTGCGGCCATCCAAGTGGCGCATTCTGCCCGACCACGGCGGGCGCGCTGACCGCACGCGCCCGGGCTGGGGGCGTGACATCGCCGTCCGCGCCGAGCTGCGCCTCCTCGCCCACCTCGGCGCCCGCCGCAGACTCGTCCTCACCGGCCCAGATCTCGTAGTCATCGTCGCGCTGGTAGCCTCTGCCCTCCATCTGGTCGGCCAGGCGGTCCATCACCGCGTCCACCTGCGACATGGCATACCCGCGCATCACGACGGCGAAGCGCGCCTTGCGGACGTCGTTGGCGCTCAGTTCGTGCCGGGGCAGATCGGGGCCGGGACGGTCGTCCACCATCGGCGGCATGCCGCCCAGCCGCCCCTGGTAGGCCAGGAACACCAAGCCCACAACGATGACGGCGACCAGCGCGAAGAACCAGTACATGGGCACCATCATATGCGGCCCGCTCCGTCGGCTCCGGACACGCCGGGCCGCGCGGCTAGCGGGACCCGATGGCAGCGCTCGCCAGCGCCACAGCCTGATCGGGATCATCGGTGACGTGCATGGCGTCGATGTCGGCCGCATCGACGTAGCCGTCACCCACCATGCGCCGGCGCAGCCAGTCGATCAGCCCGCCCCAGTACGCGGTACCGAAGAAGACAACCGGCGCCGCCTCGGCCTTGCCCGTCTGCATCAGCGTCAGCGCCTCGAAGCACTCGTCGAACGTGCCGAAGCCGCCGGGCAGGACGACGAACCCCTGCGCATACTTCAAGAACATGACCTTGCGGCAGAAGAAGTACCGGAAGCTCATGCCCAGGTTGATGTACTGGTTCATCGACTCCTCGAACGGCAGCTCGATGCCCAGCCCGACCGACGTGCCGCCCGCCTCGTCCGCGCCCTGATTGGCGGCGCGCATGATGCCGGGTCCGCCGCCGGTGATCACGGCGATGCCGCGCCGGGCCAGGCCAGCCCCGATGGCGCGCGCAGCGGCGTAGAGCGGGTCGTCCTCACGCACCCGCGCCGAGCCGAACACCCCGACCGCAGGCCCCAGGCCCGACAGCGCCTCGAACCCCTCGACGAACTCCGACTGGATGCGCAGCACGCGCCACGGATCGCCCTGCGTCCAGTCGTCGCGCGTGTCGTGGCTCAGCAGATCCTGGTCGGCGTAGCGACGGGCCTGGTTGCCCCGGCGGATGACGCCGCCCTCCAGGGTTCTCGCTTGCGGACGATCACTCATGAGCATTCTCCCTTGTCGTCAGGTCGATCAGGACAGCCAACTGGTCAAGGCCGCGGCGCACGTGTCCAGATCGCGCAGCGGGGTGCACTCGTCGGCGGCATGCGCCTTCGCCGGGTCCCCCGGCCCGTA
>WRGV01000392.1 GCA_009787035.1 Propionibacteriaceae bacterium
CGCCCATCACCGCCGTGGACGAGCCCATCACGACCACGGACGCGCCCATCACCGCCGTGGACGAGCCGGTCGCCGTCACCGACGAGCCGGTCACCACCACGGATGAGGACGTCAGCACGACCGATGTGACCCAGACCGTGACGCAGGAGCCGATCAACGACGCCGAGCCCGTGGTGGACGAACCCGTGGTAGACGAAACCGTGGTGGACGAACCCGTGGTAGACGAACCCGTGGTAGACGAACCGACGGTGACCACGACCGACGAACAGACCGAGCCCACGATCATCAACCCCGACGTCTCCGCGGTGCCGGACCAGGGCTTCCGGGCCTGCCTCAACACCGACTACCTGGATCAGGACGCGAGTGCCCCCATCAGCCGCGCNCAGCTGGAGGCGCTGACGCCCCCGCAGGGCACGATCAACTGCCTGAGCGACTCGATCGCGTCGATCGCCGGCGCCCAGTACCTCGTCAATGTCACGACGCTCGACCTGTACAACAACTCCATCAGCGACCTGTCGCCGCTGGCCGGGCTGGTCAACCTGAAGACCTTGATCCTCGACAGCAACAAGATCAGCAACGTCACGCCGCTGGCCGGGCTGGTCAACCTCACCACCTTGGTGCTCGACAGCAACAAGATCAGCAACATCGCGCCGCTGGCCGGGCTGGTCAACCTCACCACCTTGGTGCTCGACAGCAACAAGATCAGCAACATCGCGCCGCTGGTGGGCATGACCGCCATGGAACAGCTCTTCCTGTACGGCAACCAGATCAGCGACCTGGCGCCGCTGGCCGGCATGACGCAGCTGAACGCGCTGGAGGCCAGCAACAACAACATCAGTAACGTCACGCCGCTCGCCGGCCTGTCGCACCTGGTCTTCCTGACGCTCAACAACAACCACGTGACCGACCTGTCGTCGCTGACCAGCTCGTCGCTGCGGTGGACGACGAGCACGACGCCGTCCGGCGGCTCGACGGTGACCACGCAGACCGCACCGTTCTCGGTCGTCGCGGGCCAGGCCACCGCCCTGCCCGTGCGCTTCCCGCTGGCCGACCGGCCCGTGTCGTACACCATCACCTACGGCAACGCGACGATCACCGACGGCACCATCACGGTGCCGCAGGCTGGCCAGGTCATCGTCACCTGGACGATCCCGGGCGACGTCTTCACCGGCAAGCTGACGATCACCGCGACGCCGTCCCAAACCAAGACCATCACCGTGAGCAAGCCGGTGCTGCACTGGGTGACCAACGACACGCTGCGCGCCTTCACGACCGCCTCCGGCGCCCGCGGCATCACCCTGCGCTACGAGTGGCTGCGCGACGGCCAGGTGATCGCGGGAGCGACCGGGTCGAGCTACACGATCGCGGCCGCCGACCTCAACCACGACATCAGCGTCGAGGTCATCGCCACCGCCCCGGACGGCACGACAGTCACGGGCATGTCCGACCAGTTCCCGATCAACGACCGGATCCTGCCGGGCAAGCCCTGGATCTTGACCGCGCCGGAGGCCTCTGCGCCACTGGCGATCAAGTACGCGGCCAATTCGGGCACCTGGCGATTCAGCAGCGGGGCTGACCCGTCGGCCTTCGTGGATCTCCACGTGCAGTGGTACCGCGACGGATGGCCCATCTGGGGCGCCACCGACGTGATCTACACGCCGACGGCCGCCGACATCGGCCACCGGATCTCGCTGTGCGTGACCGGAACAAAGACCGGGCTGGTCACGGTTTCCGCGATGTCGTCGTCGGTCACCGTCCCCATCCCGGCGGTTGACCTCGCGGTGGCACCGGGCGTCGGCGCCTCCGGCGGCACCGCGCGCCTGGCCACCGGCACCGACTGGTACACGCTGACCGCCACGGTGAAGACCGCGGACGGCACGCCGCTGCCCAACCTCGGCACCGGGCTGCAGGCTCTGGCGTCGTCGGCCCGCGTCCAGCTCAGCAACCCGGTCAACAACGGCGACGGCACGTACAGCTTCACGGCCGTGTCCTCGACGCCGGGCCGCTACAGCATCCAGATGCTGGGAGGCGGACGCCTGCTCGGCAACGCCGTCACGGTGAACTTCCTGGGTGCCAGCGCCTCCCCGGCCACCGTGCAGCAGGGCAAGCAGCTGACGATCACGGGCACGGGCTTCCAGCCCGGCGAGCTGGTCACGGTCGGCTCCGACCTCAGCTTGCCCGACGGCAGCATCACGGCCAACGCCGCGGGCGTCGCGACGCTGCGCATCACGCTGGACAGCTCCGCCGCGCTCGGCTCGCACACCGTGCTGCTGACCGGCGCGACCTCTGGCGCCACGAGCGCCACCTTCACTGTCGTCGCCCCATCACAGCCCCAGCCCCAGCCGAAGCCGAACTCCTGGTGGTGGTTCCCGCTCGGCTGGCTGCCGTGGCACTGGTGATCCGGTGGGGATACAAGCCTGACTCATGGATGGAGGGCACCTGGGGCCGGTGGCGCGCATGCGCCACCGGCCCCAGGCGTTTGTGGGGCACCCGCGCGGCACCGGCCC
>WRGV01000393.1 GCA_009787035.1 Propionibacteriaceae bacterium
TGACGGTGACGCCCGCCAGCAGCCCCGAGTCGCGCAGCCGCCGCAGCGTCTGGTTGACGTAGCCGAGCGACAGGTTCGTCTGGGTGGCCAGCGCGCGCTGCGAGTGCGGGCAACCGGCCCGGCATGCGTCGAGCACTGCGAATTCGGGCTTGGTCAGTGGGCCTGCAGACATGGCAAGATCCCTTTGTCTTCATGTTCCCGGCTCGGGTGCGGGCAGGGGGCCGGACGAGCGATTGTTCAATTGCAGGAATAATAGCACAAAGACTGAACATGCGGTGATCGTGTCCACGGCCGAATTTGGCGCCGAACCGACGCCGCGGCTAGGCTAGTCCGAGCCAAAGACCGCCGGTAGCGATCAGCTTGAATGCCCTTCGGGGCGCCTGCGCAGGTACGAAAGACAGCTCGATGCGTCCGTCCGGACGTCAACGGGTCGCCCTGAGTGCATGCGCACCAGGGCTTTTTTCATGCCCCGGAAGCTGGCGTCCGGATGGTCGGCAGGCTGCGATGGTGAGTGACGGACTCGTCCGTCCCCCACCTATCGCACAGACAGACAGTGGAAGGAGACGAGCGTGGCGAGGCCCGACAAGCAGGCCGCGGTCGAGGATCTGCAAGCAGAGTTTGCAGCATCGACGGCCGTCGTGCTCACCGAGTACCGGGGTCTGCACGTCAGCGANCTGAAGGNATTGCGCCGNTCGNTGGGTGCNGATGTCAACTACGCCGTCGCGAAGAACACCCTGNCCAAGATCGCCGCNCACCAGGCGGGCATCGAGGGGCTGGACGACCAGCTCAACGGCCCGACCGCACTCGCCTTCATCAAGGGCGACGTGGCGACGGTCGCCAAGGGTTTGCGTGACTTCGCGAAGGCCAATCCGCTTCTGATCCTCAAGGGCGGCGTGATGGACGGACGGGTGCTCGACGCAGCGTCCGTCACCAAGCTCGCCGACCTGGAGTCGCGCGAGGTGCTGCTCGCCAAGTTGGCGGGTGCGATGAAGGGCAACGCGGCCAAGGCCGTCTCGCTGTTCGCCGCGCCGCTGACCCAGGCGGCCCAGCTCTTCGGTGCCTATCAGGACAAGGTGGCAACGGGTGCGCCCGCGGCTGCCGATCAGGAGCACGAAACCGCGGAGCCGGCCGATGCCGACGCCGCACCCGCCGCCGATTCGGCGGCACCCGAGGCCACCGATGCGGCCCCGGCTACAGCTGATGCGGCCGACGCCGCGTCGAACGAGTAGGAAGGACGCCGGATCATGGCGAAGAAGCTGAGTAACGAGGAGCTCCTTGATGCATTCAAGGAGATGACCCTCATCGAGTTGAGCGAGTTTGTCAAGCTGTTCGAGGAGACCTTCGACGTCAAGGCGGCCGCACCGGTCGCCGTGGCCGCCCCTGTTGCCGCTGCTGCGGCCGGTGGCGACGATGCCGGCGCCGACGAGGGCTCGGACTACGTCGACGTCATCCTCGAGAATGGCGGCGACAAGAAGATCCAGGTCATCAAGGAGGTGCGCGCCCTCACGAGCCTGGGCCTCAAGGAGGCCAAGGATCTGGTCGAGGCCGCCCCGAAGATCGTCCTGGAGCACGCGACCAAGGAGGCTGCGGCCAAGGCCAAGGAGCAGCTCGAAGGCGCGGGCGCCACGGTGACCCTCAAGTAAGGGCGCTGCGACAAGCACTGACGGGGAGTCGTCCGCAAGGACGGCTCCCCGTTTCGCGTGCTCCGGGTGCTGCGGGGGGCATCACGGCTCGGATAGGAACATGAGCAGCCATTCGTCGGCGACGTCCCAGAAGCTCTGGTCGTAGTCGGGCGGGTCGGTGGCCCACCATAGCGTCGCCTTGCCGTCGACGTAGTCGTCCAGGTCGACGACCACCTGCCCGCCGGCACCGTTGCTGACGAAATTGAAGGACGTTCGAAGGTTGATCCGCACAGGTTCATCGAGCGTGTCGATGATGCCCCAGTCGTCGTCCGACAGGCGCCTCACCCACCGCTGCGGGCTGATGCCCGATCCGCTCGGGAAGTCGAAGAACCCGTCGTGGAGGGTGTAGAACGTTCGGATAGATTCTGGCACCGTGGGCCAGGCCTCGCGCAGCCAGTCCTTCGGCTGCGGCATCAGCGGATTGCCACCCACAAAGTATTCCAGTTCCTGGCGGCCGTTCACCGTGTATGCGACGGTGTAGACGAGGCAGTACGTCGAATAGGCGTAGACGAGTTCAACGTTACGGCAATGCTGTCTCAGATGGGCCAGTGAGCGTCGCAGCTCCCGGCGGACGGTTTGGATGCTGTCCCAGTGAGCCAGCGCTTCCTGGACGCGCGCTGATGGCTGTCGGGCGGCGAGGTTGCGCCACCAGTGCGGAATGTGGGCGTCCAGTGGAGGATCGGGAACTAGTTTGGTGTCATGGCGGTAGAGACGCAGCACCGCAGCTGTGTCGGAAGGTGCCTCATTTCTCGACCAGAACGACATGCGATTTCCTTTCGTGGCTGTTGTCAGGGCAGGGGGACCATGGTGTCGATCATGGCCT